>JANQHZ010001191.1 GCA_028282445.1 Candidatus Binatia bacterium
CCTGTACGTAGGCACATGGAATGACCTCGGCTGGCAAAGTCGCACACGCCTGGAACAGCGATTCGTCGACTCGGGCTCCGACACCGGATGGCGGTTCCGTGAGTTCGTCAAGCTGACTCACCCGCTCGGCTTCCATCGGATGGGGGTCGCCGCCTATGACGAGATCTTCGTCGACCTCAACGACACGGATTGGGGGGCCGACGGCGGAATCGCGCAGAACCGGCTCTTCCTCGGCCTATCCTGGCGGCCGGTCGACGAAAGCCGGCTCACGATCGAGCTCGGCTATCTGAATCAGTACGTTAACAACGGAGGCCGAGCGGACACAATGAACCATATCGCATCACTGAACTTTCTCTATTCAGGTCCGTAGACCCCGGACTTGCGCCCGGAATGGGCGCCCCACCCTTGCCGGCTCGATCGCTTCAGGGTCGAAGCGGAAAGGACTTCTTGGCGGTCTTGACCAACTCTCGCAATGCGGATGCAAGCGGACTGCCGTGACGCCAGATGAGGACGATCGTCCGCTTCGGTGCAGGCCTTTTGAATTCGCGGACCGCCAGCTTCTTGTCCCGGCCTTCGACCGACACCGCGAGCTTGGGCAACAGCGTCACGCCGGCGCCGCCCGCTACCATCTGACACAGCGTCGCTAGACTCGTCGCCCGAAACCCCAACTCATGCGTGCCCGCGCTGCCACACCACTCGAGCGCCTGATCGCGCAGGCAGTGCCCGTCATCCAACAGTAGAACGTTCTCTCCCTCGAGATCCGCTTCGGCAGCCCGGGTCTTGCGTCGGCTCAAGGGATGGTCGACCGAAGTGGCGAGGACGAACGGGTCGATCCCGATCACCTCGTAGTCGCTACGACCGAGATCGGCCTCGAGGGCAACTACGGCCGCGTCCAGATCGCCGCTGGTGAGCGATTGAACTACGTTCTCCGTCTTGTCTTCGCGCCAAACCGGGTTCAGCCTGGGGAACGCGGTGCGAAGGGCCGGATCGAGGTCCGGCAGCAGGTAGGGCGCCACAGTCGGGATCACCCCGAGGCGGAGCGGTCCCTCGAGCGGATCGCCGAGCCCCTCGGCGGAGCGACGAAAGCTCTCGAGCTCGAGCAACACCCGCCGCGCACTCTCGACGAGTCTCTCTCCCGCCGGTGTCAGTAAGACACCCCGGCGGCCGCGCTCGAATAACCGGGCGCCGATGACTGACTCCAACTCCGCAACCTGAGCACTCAATGCCGGCTGCGAAACCAAGCAGATCTCCGCAGCGGCACGGAAGCTGCGCACCTCGGCAACCGCGACCACGTACTGCAACTGACGAGCGGTGAAAGGAAGAGCACCAAATTCCATATCGATAATCTATACCTATCAATTTCATAAAAACAATCACTTCGACATATCACCTATCCGAACCTAGGATCCTCTCAACACAAGCGCGGGATTCACCCCATCGCGGGTTCAAGTCCCCCAACCAGGAGGAAGCCATGAGAGATCCATCCAAGTCTGACCAGGTCGTCGTATCCAAGGAGCTCTCCCGGCTCCTGGCCGATTCGTACACGGTGTACCTGAAGACCCACGGTTTTCATTGGAACGTCACCGGACCGATGTTCACGACGCTGCACACGCTCTTCGAGCAGCAGTACAGCGAACTGGCGTTGGCGGTCGACGAGGTCGCGGAGCGCATCCGAGCGGTCGGAGAAGCGGCCCCCGGGAGCTATGCGGAGTTCGCCGAGCTGGCGTCCGTACAGGAAGCACGCGGCAAACGCACCGCCGTCGAGATGGTGCGGGAGCTCGCCGAAGACCAGGACAAGATCGTCACCGCGGCGCGACGGGTCGTCACCGCCGCTGAAGCATGCGGCGACGCGGCAAGCGCCGACCTCGGCGTCCGGCGCATTGACGTTCACGAGAAGAACGCCTGGATGCTGCGCAGCCACCTCGAGTAGGCACGCGCGACATCCCATCAACGATCAGGAAGGAGCAAGGTCATGAAAACGACCCATAGCCCCATGCACACCACTTCAGCCACGGGCGCGATCCGTCGCCTAACCTTCATTGGCGCAGCCTTGGCGGTACTGACGCCCGCGGCAGCGACCGCCGGCGGCGCCGCCAAAGCCAATCAATTCTGGTGGCCCGACCAACTCGACCTTCGGCCGCTGCGGCAGCACGCGGCCGAGTCGAGTCCGATCGGAACATATTTCGACTACGCGAAGGAGTTCGCCAAGCTCGACCTCGACGAGGTGAAGAAAGATATCGAGGCGGTCATGACGACGTCCCAAGAGTGGTGGCCGGCGGACTACGGACACTACGGTCCATTCTTCATCCGCATGGCCTGGCACAGCGCCGGCACCTATCGGGTAATCGACGGCCGCGGCGGAGCGGGCGGTGGCCAACAGCGATTCGAGCCCCTGAACAGCTGGCCCGACAATGCGAACCTCGACAAGGCGCGAAGACTGCTCTGGCCGGTGAAGCAGAAGTACGGTCTCAAGATCTCGTGGGCCGACCTGATGGTCCTGACCGGAAACGTCGCGATGGAATCGATGGGTTTCAAGACTCTCGGTTTCGCCGGCGGACGCGAAGACGACTGGGAGCCCGATCTGGTCTATTGGGGACCGGAGACAGCATTTCTCGCCGATGAACGCTACGGCGGCGAACGCAAGCTCGAGAAGCCGCTGGCCGCCGTCCAGATGGGATTGATCTACGTCAACCCGGAGGGACCGAACGGCAACCACGACCCGCTCGCCGCGGCCGCCGATATCCGCGAGACCTTCGGTCGCATGGCGATGAACGACGAGGAAACGGTCGCACTGATCGCCGGCGGTCACACCTTCGGTAAGGCGCACGGCGCGGTGAAGTCCGACTGCGTCGGGGCCGAACCCGCCGCCGCCGGAATCGAGGAGCAAGGATTCGGCTGGAAGAACAGGTGCGCTACCGGTATGGGCAGCGACACCTACACGAGCGGTCTGGAAGGGGCTTGGTCCGCCAACCCGATCGCCTGGACGACCCAGTACCTCGACAACTTGTTCGCGTACGAGTGGGTGCAGGCCAAGAGTCCGGCTGGAGCGGTGCAATGGGTGCCGGCCAACAACGCGGCTGCCAATCTGGTCCCAGACGCACACGACCCTTCCAAGCGACACGCCCCGATCATGTTCACAACCGACCTGTCCCTGAAGCGCGACCCGAGCTACCGAAAGATCGCGAAGTTCTTCCAGGAGAATCCGGCGGAGTTCGAGCTCGCGTTCGCAAAGGCGTGGTTCAAGCTGACCCACCGCGACATGGGACCGCGCGCACGCTATCTCGGCGACGAAGTTCCGGCGGAAGCGATGCTCTGGCAGGACCCGGTACCCGCGGCAGACTACGAGCCGATCGGTCCTCCCGAGATCGAGCAACTCAAATCCGATGTGTTGACGTCGGGATTGAGCGTTCCGGAGCTCGTTCGTACGGCCTGGGCATCGGCGGCTTCGTTTCGAGGAACCGACATGCGCGGCGGAGCCAACGGCGCGCGGGTTCGACTCGAGCCTCAGAAAAACTGGCGCGTCAACGATCCCGACGAGCTCGCCAATGTGTTGGCACGCCTTGATCGTATCCGGAGCAGCTTCAACCAAGCGCAGCCGGGTGCGAAACGAGTGTCGCTCGCCGACATGATCGTGCTGGCCGGCTCAGCCGCGATCGAGGCCGCGGCGAGCGAGGGCGGCCACGACGTCCGTGTGCCTTTCACTCCAGGACGCACCGACGCGACGCAAGCGCAGACCGACGTTGGTTCTTTTCAGTATCTCGAGCCCTCCGCCGACGGCTTCCGCAACTACTACAGCGATCAAAGCAGTCGCTCGCCCGCGGAGATGCTGGTCGATCGCGCGAGCTTGCTGAATCTATCCGTACCCGAGATGACGGCTCTGGTCGGCGGTATGCGCGCCCTCGGCGCCAACAGCCGAGGTTCCAGCTACGGCGTGCTGACCGAAAGGCCCGGGACCCTGACCAACGACTTCTTCGTCAACCTGCTCGACATGTCTCACCAGTGGAGCAAGTCGACCGAGCTCGAGGGCGTCTACGAAGCTCGCAATCGAGGAAGCGGACAGGTCGTTTGGAAGGCAACGCCGGTCGACCTCATCTTCGGGTCGAACTCGGAGCTCCGTGCCGTAGCCGAGGTCTACGCAGCCAACGACGGAGAAGCTAGATTGGTGCGCGATTTCGTCAAGGCGTGGACGAAGGTGATGAACCTGGACCGTTTCGACACGTGAGACTCGAATCCCCCGACATCGACCCGGCGCTCGCCCAGAGCGCCGGGTCCTCCCTCTGGACAACGCAGCCCCATATCGATCGGGAGCGTCGGTGAATCGCTTCGTTATCGTCCGACCTTCGTGCTCTTCGCGCGCACGAAGATCGCCAGCACCGAGATCCAGAAGACGTGCGCTCCAATCGCCGCGCCGTAGAGAAACCAGTCAAATCGGCCCGCCAGGGCAAAGGCCAGCACGACGACGGACGAATCGCGGCCACTGAGGAGCTCGACGTAGCTCTGCAACCGGCGAAGCAGCGGATCGTCCGCGTCTTCCGCAAATACCTTTTGCTCCAAGTAGGTCACCACGACAAAGGTCACGACGACTCCCGACAGCAGAAGAACACCGGGCCAGACGACGGCTTCGACTCCGATCTTGCGAGACACCGCCACGGCGATCCCGGCGAAGACCGCAAGGTGTGTCACCGTGTCCATCGAGTTGTCCAGCAGCTCTCCCCAATCCGAAAACAGCTGCTTTAAGCGAGCCAACTCTCCGTCGACGTCGTCGAAAACGACTGACAATTGCAGGAGCAAGGCACCGAAGACGCCGTCCCAATATCCACCTCGCGCGATGACCCAACCGGCGGCGACTCCGATCACGCCGGACAGGAAAGTCACCTGGTTCGGCGTTACCGGCGTTTGGGCAAGCGCGACCGTAATCGGCCGGGACAGATAGCGATTGAAGTAGGTGTCGACGTAGCCGTCGCGCGG
>JANQHZ010000040.1 GCA_028282445.1 Candidatus Binatia bacterium
GATCGCCGAGGAGCTCGGCGTCGAATGGGCAATGCGGCGGGCGTCGGTCCTGGCGGTCGCTTCGCACGTCGAGATCGAGGGGACTCCTCCTGAACCCCGCTTGATGGGGTTGGCCGAAGAAGGCGTCTCGCTCAGCGGCACGATGGTGTGGACGATCCTCCCACTCGTCGAGGGGATGGTGGCTTTGCTCAGGTTCCGACGCGCCGAAACTCTGGCGCGCGAGGCGCTGGCGCGCGCCGGCGGCCGACTGCGTCGGATGTTTGCTCACGCCGCGCTCGGCGACGCGACACTGCGGCTCGGCGAAAGCTACTGGGACGAGAGTCAGGAATCCTTCCGCGAGGCGCTGCGTCTGGCAGAAGAGATCGGGTCCGCGGTGGGGCAGGGGGCGAGTCTGAATGGTCTCGGCAAGGTGGCTTTCGTCCGGGGCGATGCGTCCGGCGCGAGCCGTTACTTCGCGAGGGCTCTCGAGGTCAGTCGAGCCGCGGGAGTGGGACGTTACGCCGCACGGGCCGAACGGCTGCTGGAGGAGGCGCGCGCGGTGGACGGCGCGGCGGGTGTAGCCGTCTCGGCACAGTCGGTGTGACGGTGTCGGGCGATTCGTCGCCGCCGATCCCGCAGCGTCCGGAGGAGATCTCGCCGGAGTGGCTGACGACGGCGGTGCCCGAGTCGTTTCCCGGCGTTCGCGTCGCCGGGATCGAGGTGCGCGACTGGAATGCGGGCACGACCGGTCTTGCTCGCCTTCGGGTCGAGTATCGCGCCGAGCGCGTAGTGCAGGCAATGTTTGGAACAGCCGCGGGTGGAGAACGCCGCGCTAGCCCTGCTCGAGGGCTTGGACCAGTGCGCGCTCGACTGCCTCGCGAGTTTCATCCGTCATGAGCGGGTAAATCGGCAGGCAGAGGATTTCGGCGGCTGCTCGCTCCGCGCATGGATAGCTCTCGCCGCTCTCGGCGAAGCGTGCGAAGCCGGGCTGTTGATGAATGGCGCGCGGGTAGTGGACTCCCGCGGCGACGCCGAGCTCGCGCAAGACGGCTTGGGTTCGGTCGCGTTCGCTCACGCGCACGGCAAACTGGTGGTATACGCTCTCCGCGCCCGCCCGCACTTTCGGCAGCCCGACCGCAGCCGGTGCCAGGTTGGCGGTGTAGCTTCCGGCGATTCGTCGGCGGGCGTCGTTCCATTCGTCGAGCCGTCGCAGCTTGATCCGCAAGATCGCCGCCTGGATTGCGTCGAGCCGCGAATTGCGTCCGTCGGCCAGAACGTGTTCGTACTTGGACGCGTCGCCGTGGTTGGCAATTAGTCGCGCACGCGCGGCGATTTCCGCGTTCGACGTAGCGATCGCTCCGCCGTCGCCGGCGGCGCCAAGATTCTTCGTCGGGTAGAACGAAAAGCATGCCGCGTCCCCGAGTCCACCGACGCGGCGGCTTTCTCCGGCGATCCTGCAGCGCGCGCCGTGCGATTGGGCTGCGTCTTCGATGACTGTGAGGCCATACCTCTCGCGCAACTCGAGCAACGCCTCCATGTCGGCGGGATGTCCGTAGAGATGAACCGGGATGACCGCCTTGACCTTGGCGCCCTTGGCGAGTCGCTCGGCGAGAGCCCGTACGTCGATGGCGAAGTCGCTGTCGACGATATCGATGAGAAGCGGCGTGGCCCCGACGCGTACCACTGCTTCTACGGTAGCGGCGAAAGTGAATGCCGGGACCGCAACGGAGTCACCGCATTCGACACCGCAAGCGGCCAAGGCGATTTCCAGTGCGTCGGTACCGTTGCCGACTCCGACGACATGAGCGGTGTCGACATAGTCGGCGAGCTCGCGCTCGAATGCGGCGACTTCGGCGCCTGCGACGAACTGCCCGCTCGAGAGAACACCGCGAACAGCGTCGTCGATCTCGGTGGCGAGCACCCGGTACTCGCCTGCTGGGTCGACGGGTGCGATCATCATTCGAAATCGATCACTAGATGCGGACGGCTTGGCGATCGCCGCGCTCGGCGATGCCGCTGCGATCTGCGGGGGGATGAGCCGGTCTCACCCCATCGCCGGGTGGTACAAGACGAGCATCGTGTAGACGATGGCGGGGCGGTCGCTGCCGACGACGTGGACGGCGATCTCTTGGGTCACCTGAGTGCCCTTGGGTTTGGCTTCGGCGGCGACCATTCGGGAGTGGGCGTGGACCTTGGAACCGGCCGGTACCGGTGAGATGAAGCGCAGCTTGTCGGCTCCGTAGTTCGTCGCGTTGCCGTAGCCGACGATTCGATAGTCGCTCGGTGCCCGTAAGCTCGGGAGGAGGCTCAGGGTCAGGAAGCCGTGCGCGATCGGCTGGCCGAACGGGCTCTCTTTCTTGGCGCGTTCGACGTCCACGTGGATCCACTGGTGGTCGCCGGTCAGGTCGGCGAACTTGTTGATCATCTCCTGGGTGATTTCGATCGGCTCGCCGAAGTCTCCGAATTCGTTACTGGCCTTGGCGTTGAGCGCGTCGGTGTCGTCGAAGCGAATGTCCTGCATGAGCTCTCCTCGAATGATCGTTCCTTCGATGGATCTAACAAGCCCTGGCGGCGGCGTACAGTGCCGCCGCGCATCTCACGCCTCGGCTCGCGGAGTGAGAAGCGGGCTCGGCGATGCTACGATCCGGGGATGGATGTCTCCAATCTGAGTGGGAAGATGGCGGTCGTCACCGGTGCGGCCAGTGGAATCGGGCGCGAGACGGCTCTCGAGTTGGCTCGGCGGGGAGCGGACCTCGCTCTGTGCGATGTCGACCAGGACGGTTTGGAATCGGTCGCGAGCGAAGTCGAGGCTCTCGGACGCAAGGCGATCCGTCGCACGGCCGACGTCGCGTCTTCGGCGGAGATGGAGCGCTTCGCGGCGGCGGTGCACGCCGAGGTCGACGCTGTGGATATCTTGGTCAACAACGCCGGCGTCGGTGTCGGCGGCGGGTTCCTGCACACTTCGCTGGAGGATTGGGAGTGGTTGATCGGGATCAACCTCAAAGGGGTCATTCACGGCTGTCACTTTTTTCTCCCCCCGATGGTCGAGCGGCGTTCGGGGCACGTCGTCAACGTGGCGTCCGCCGCCGGTTTCGTCGCGACCGAAGCTCTCTCGGCCTACTCGACGACGAAGTTTGCCGTCGTAGGGCTTTCGGAGGCACTGCACGAGGAGTTGTCCCATTACGACATCGGCGTGACCACGATCTGCCCCGGCGTGATCAACACGGCAATCACCAGAAGTAGCCGGATGGTGGGTCCGATGGCTACGGAGGAAGCCCGCGACGAGGTGGTCCGCGCCTATGAGCGGCGCAACTACGGCCCCGAGCTGGTTGCCAAGAACATTCTGCACGCGATCGGACGCAATCGCGCGGTGACGCCGGTTTCGCCGGAAGCTTGGACGATGTATTTCGCCAAGCGCTTTGCTCCGCGGGCGACAGCCTGGCTCGTGCGTGCGGTGTCGGCGCGGGAACGCGGCAAGCGCGGGTTGTAGCGTTCGGCAATCCGGTTGAGCGATGCTCAACCGCCGCTCATTCGCGGGCAGTAGCGCTCGAGCTCGCGCCGTAGCTCTTGTATCGAGAGCTGGCCCGGCGCCACCGATTCGCCAAGGAACCCATAGGTGACGAGCGAGCCACAGAGCGGGAAGAAGACACGCGACGCCGCACCGTGATCGCCCATCGCGATGGCGATCATCGGCTGCTCCGCGCGGCTTCGCAGCAAGTCGAGCAGGCGGTTGCGGTCGTCGGCGGAGTTCGCGGTGACGGCGACCTTGGCAATGTCGGCGCCGCTCGAGCGGGCGCGCTCGAGCAGCTCGACCAGCTCGGCGTCCGGCGGAGTGAGTCGGAAATCGTGATGCGAAGCGATCGTCGTCAGGTTGCGATCTGTCGCCAGATCCAAGACCGCGTCGAAGATCGGCGACTGAATCTCGACGTCGACGGCGTCGGCGAATGGTGCCGCGGCGCGGTACAAGGCGATCCTGCGCTCGTTGGAGAGTGCGGCCGCGCCGCCCTGCCGGCTACAGCGTACGGTGACGAGGAGCGGCATGGCGGCGTCGCGGACGGTGCGGGAGACTGCTGCAATGTGGTCTTCTGCGAGCTCGCCGCACATGTCGACGCGAAGCTCGGCGATGTCGGCCCAGCGCCTGGCGGTTGCGAGACGCTCTTCGACGCATTCGTCGGTGATGGGAACGGCGATCCTGGGGACCGAGCCGAGCGAGATCGATCCGATGGCGAGCGGCGCCGAGGAGGTGCGTTCCGATTCCATCCCGATCTCCATCTAGCACGAAGCCGGCTCAATCTCATCTGCCGGCTCGACATGCCGGCGCTACGCCGCTAAACGGCTCGAGTTGGGCGGGGGCTGCCTGCCCGAAGGACGATGGAACCGGTGGTCGCGCAAGAGGATGGGAACAGCCGCAAGCAGGTGTCCCGGCGGACGTTCCGCGTCGGCTGTGCGGCCGTCCTATTGGTCGCCGCGATCGTGCGCATCTGGGGTTTGGACCAGGTGCCGCCGGGGCTTTTCTGCGACGAGGCCGGCAACGGCTACAATGCCTTTTCGCTGCTGGAAAGCGGACGCGACGAGGAGGGTAAGTTCCTCCCGCTCTACGTTTGGTCCTTCGGTGTAAGTTACAAGAATCCCGTCTTCATCTACTCGGCGATCCCGGTGGTCGGACTGTTTGGATTGAGCGAGTTCACCGTGCGTCTGACCGCGGCTCTGTGGGGAGTTCTCGGGGTCGCAGCGATTGTCTGGCTCGGCACCTTGCTGTTCGGACGCCGCGGTGGGTTGTGGAGCGGCTTCTTCCTTGCGTTGTGCCCTTGGCACGTTCACTTCAGCCGGGTCGCCTTCGAGTTGATCGCCGTACTGCCTCTATTCCTCATCGGCTTTGCGTGTTTCGTGAAGGCCGTGCGAGGGCGGCCGCAATGGCTCGTGCCGGCTGCGCTGGCCTTCACGGCAAGCCTCTACGCCTACGCCCCGGCCAAGATGTTCGTACCGCTGTTCTTGTTTGGAGCGGCGATACTGTATGCGCGGCCGCTGATTGCGGCGTGGCGGTGGACGCTGGCGGGTGCGCTGGCGGCGATCGTGACCGGGGTTCCCTTGTTGCTTTTCGACATCGCCCACCGCGACCGTTCGGGTCAATACTTCGCCGAGACGACGATTCTTCGCGAGTCGAGGTCGTCCCTCGACAATCTCGGCCAGGTTGCGGCGAATTGGACGACTTTTTTCACCAGAGACTTCTTGCTGTCGTTTGGCGACCCGATCGTACGACACTCGGTTCCAGAGGTCGGGCAGATCTTTTTTGCGATGGCGCCGCTGATCGTGCTGGGGCTCATCTGGAGCGCCGCCCCGCGCCGGCCGGAAGGGAAGCTGCTGTTGTGGTGGCTGCTGTTGTACCCACTGGCGCCCAGTCTGATGAACGAGGTGCCGAGCGCGTCCCGGGGATTCATCGGCGTCGGTGCGCTGTGTCTTCTCGCCGCTGCGGGTGCGGAGCTCGTCGCGCGCCTGGGAACCGGGGGCGGCGCACGTTCCTGGCGTCGCAGCGTCTCGGATCTCCTGCTCTGTTTGGTCGCGGCGACGGCGCTCTTCGAGGCGGGGCGCTTTGGGATCAGGTACGTGAAGGACTACCCGGCGGCCGCGGCCGAAGCCTTTCAGTACGGTTACCGTGAAGTACTGCAGGCGATGGAGCCGAAGCGCGGCGAGTACGATCGTCTCATGCTCACGACGACGGACGGCAACCAGCCGCAGATCTTCGCGCTGTTCTACAATCGCTACCCACCGGGGAAGTGGCTCGAGTCCTTCGATCCAGGGTACTTGATCATCGACCCTGCCGATTTCAATCGTTACGACCCGGCCGAAGAGAAGATCCTCGCGGCGTTGCGGGAACGCGACCTGGCGCTGTTCGAACGAGTGACCGTGAAGGACCGGGTCTACGATCCTTCCGGGCGGCAGATCTACGTGATCGCGGAGATCGAGGAACGCGGGCGCTACTTGCGCGAATGGCTCATGCTCGGCCCGTTCGACAACTCGAAGGGGCAGGCGATTCACGCGGCCTACGCCGCACCCGACGATCTGTCGCTCGACGCCCACTCGGTGGACGGCCGCGACTCGTACTGGCGCCGCATCGTGCCGCAATTCGTGCGGGTCGAGCTCCACCATTTCTACCGGCCGTGGATCGAGTCATCGGGGGCGGAGCCGAAATGGGTGTGCGCGTACGCCGCAACCGAGCTGGTTGCGGAGAATGCGTTGAAGGTCAGGCTCGAGCTCGACGGAACCCTGCAGTGGATCGAAGGTTGGCTGAACGGCAAGCCGCTGGAGAAGCGTGCAACACAGCTCGGCGCGCGGCCTTTGGTCCTGCCACTGTCGCTCGTTCGCGGCGGCAATCAGCTCTTGCTCAAAACATGTCGGGCGAGTCCGGATTGGTCGTTCTCCGCACGGTTGCGCGGAAACAACGGCGACATCGTACCGGGCGTACGGGCGTTTCCCCGCATCGCTTCCGGGGCGGACGCCGCGCCCGCGCGGCCGCTGCCCGAGCAGGTCGTCAGCGGATTTTCCAAGATCGTGTCGTTTAGCCACTACCTTCCCGGCGACAGCGACTACCGGGGCGGCGCCGATGGTTGGGTGCAGCACCTTTACGACTCGAACGGCGCCGTCGAGTGGGAGACGGCTCCGGCGCCGCGCAAGGCGGCGACGGCCTTTGTGTTCACCGCGATGGTCAGCCGTCTCGCCGGGCGCGCTCACCTATGGGTCGATGGCAAGTTCGCCCTCGAGTTCGAGACCGGCCGCTTGCTCCAGCCGCGCGAATGGCGGGGCAACGGCTATGCCCTTCGTTTCCTGCCGCGCGAGCGGGGCGACTATCACTCGGGCGCGTGGGTGCTCTATGTTCCGGAGGCTTACGTCGAGGCCGGCAAGCCGCTGCTGATTCGGGTCTCGCAGTTGGGCGGGCACCATGACTCCAGCTTCATGATCAAGGCCCGCAGCGATACTGCCGAGTTCGAAACCCTGACGCTCGACACGCTGAGAGAAGACCTCTGATGGAGGCAACTCGGGTCGATAGCTCCGCAGCCGCTACCGGGTTGCTGTCGATGTGGCGTAACACGCGAATGGTCGTATTGACGGCGATCAGCGCGTCGTTGTTCGCGGCGTTGCTGATTCCCTTCAAGCTCTTGCCGCTGATCCCCGGGGTGACCGAGCTGAGGCCGGCGAATGCGGTGCCGGTGCTCTGTTCGTTCCTGTTCGGCCCGGCGGCGGCCTGGGGCGCGGCGATCGGCAATCTGATCGGAGATTTCTTTGGAGGCTTTGGCCCCGGAGCGATCTTCGGTGCTCTCGGGAACTTCGTCTACGGGCTGTTGCCGTACCGCTTGTGGCGGGCATTTTCGGCGTCCGATCCGACTCCGACGTCGCCGGCCCGGTCGCTCGGGTTGGCGGCGGTGGTCATGATCGCCTCGGCGGCGTGTGCCCTGGTGGTGGGGTGGGGATTGAACGCCCTCGGCTTCGTGCCTTTTGCGGCGCTCGCCAACATCATATTTCTGAATAACTTCGTCGTTTCGGTATTGCTGACCCCACTCTTGCTGAGCTCCCTCTACGGACGGGTGCGGGCGACCGGACTCAGCTACGACGATCTGCGGGTAGAGACGCAACGACGCTTCAGCCGATTGGGGGCGGTGATCGTAACGGTCGCCACCTTCGGGGGGCTGCTGATCGGCAATCTCGTCGCCCTGGGATATCTCTCCATCGGCAGCGACGCGATCGCGAGTGCGCAAGTCACGACGGCGGTGACGCCCTTCATCGTACTCTTGGTGATCGGGATTACGCTTCTGTGAGCGGCCGCCCGACAACCGGCGAAGCCCCGCTGATCGATCTGCGCGGAGTCTCGTTCACCTATCCGAGAGCGGCGACTCCGGCTCTAGCGGAAGTAGATTTTCGCTTGGCCGCGGGCGAGATGGCGGTGGTCATGGGCGCGAGCGGCGCCGGAAAAACGACCTTCGCCCGTTGTCTGAATCGCGCGGTGCCGAGCTACCAGCCGGGCGATCTGCGCGGGGAGTTTCGGATTTGTGGTATCGATCGGTCGAACGCCGACGTCGCTGCCTTGGCCGGCGTCGTGGGCTTGGTGACGCAGGATTTCGAGGCGCAGCTGTTCTCGACCAATGTGTTGCTGGAAGTAGCTTTCGGCATGGAGCAACTGGGCGTCGATCGCTTGCAAATGAAGGATCGCGCGTTCGAGGCGCTCGAGCTGGTTGGGCTTGCGGGTTTCGAGGGGCGCGATCCGGCGACGCTATCCGGCGGCGAGAAGCAGCGACTGGCGATCGCGGCGGTTTTGGCGATGCGCCCGCGTGTGGTGGTGTTCGACGAACCGACCACCGACCTCGACCCGCAGGGCAAGCGCGAAATCTTCGACGTGTTGCGTTCGCTGCGCGACGCGGGTGTTGGAATCGTCCTTGTCGAGCATGAAATCGACGCATGTCGTGACGCCGATCGCCTGGTCCTGATGGCAGGCGGCCGGATCGTCGAAGACCAGTCCCCAGAGACGCTCATGGGGCGGGTCGATCGTCTCGACCAGCTCGGTGTGCCGGTGTGGGATCTCGACCGGCTCGCGATCCGGCTCGACCGCGAGCAACGCTTCGTCGATGTATCGTCCGCGGCGCGCGAGCTCGCCGGCCGAACGTCTTCGCAAAGCCATCGTCAGGGAGCGTCGCCGCTCCGCGCAGACGTCTTGGTGGCGGTGAAAGACGTGGCCTTTTCTTACCCAGGTGGGCCGCCGGTGTTGCGCGGTGTGTCCACCGAGCTGGTTGCCGGAGAGATCGTCGCCCTGGTCGGTCCCAATGGTTCCGGCAAGACGACGTTTTCAAAGCATCTCAACGGATTGCTGCACCCGACCTCGGGAACGGTCGAGATCGGCGGCCGCGATGTTGCCGGCCTCGAGCTGGAGGAAGTTGCCGGTGATGTGGGCTACGTCTTTCAGAACCCGGATCATCAGATCTTCGCGGCGACCGTGGTCGAGGAGGTGCGCTTTGCGGCGGAGAACCTTGGGCTCGCCGAGGAGGAGATTCGAACGCGTGCAGCGGAAGCGATCGAGCGGGTTGGGCTCGACGGCTTGGAAGCCGCTGACCCGTTCGTACTGGGCAAGGGGCATCGCCAGCGGTTGGCCGTGGCGTCGCTACTGGTGCTGAGTCCTCGCCTGCTGATCCTCGACGAGCCCACGACTGGTCTCGACCATCGAGAACAGCACGAGATGATGAGCTTGCTCGGCCAACTGCGCGATGCGGGTACATGCGTCCTCGTCATCACCCACACGCCCTGGGTCGTGACCGAGTGGGCCGAGCGCTGCCTTGCCCTCGAACGAGGGCAGATCGTATTCGACGGGCCGGTTCATGGTTTTCTCGCCGATCGACCTTTGATGGGGCGCTGTGACTTCGAACCGCCGGATGTGACCAAGGTGGGTTTGGAGTTGGGTGTCGTGGTGCGCAACCTCGACGAGTTGCTCGGATCCTGAGGTGTCGACCGGTGACAGTCTACGCGGCGAGGATCGAGAGCGTTGCGCCGGGAGAAATCCGGTTTCTGCCACTATATTTAGCACTTGGCCTCGATTCAGAGCGTTTCCGCGGTCCCACAATCGCTTTTCTCGGCTTGACTCGCTTCGGGTAGCCGTACGGCACCATATTTGCTTTGAGATGCGGTAGCGGCTGACAGCGTTTTTGCGATACACCGTCCTGGCGGCGTTCGTGCTGTGAGGTCGGATGATGGAGTCGATGACAGGGGAGGAACCAACCGAAGCCGGTATCCCGGCGACCGGCCTGCGGATCGCAGTGGCCTTCCTCGCCCTGGCGGCGTTTGGCGCCGGTTGTGGGGGTGGTGGCAGCGGCGGCTCGGGCACTGCAGGCGACCTGCGAGCGCGGGTCCTGTGGCGCCAATCGTCGGCGCCGGCGGGCCTGTCGGGCGCCGCGACGGGTGGCGGTTTTGGTACCGATCTTCCGGACGCGGTCCGCCGCGTTCGTTTCGTGTACCGCAGTAGCTCGGAAGGCGCCTGTTGCGTCGGAGTGGACCCGCGTTCGATCGAGGTCGACCCGGCCACCGGTCAGCGACGCGTCGTCCTCAAGCGGCTGCCTGCGGGAGCGGGCGAGCTCTATGTCGACGGCTTCCCGGGCAGCGATGTGCCGTCGCCCGCCGATGTCTCCGGCACGTGCGAGCTGGAACCGGCCTCCGCCGCGATTGCGTGTGTTTCCGGGAGCTTCGACACGCCGAGCTTCTCGAGCGATGCACAGAGCGTGTCGATCACGCCTGCGGAGACGACCGACGCCGGTGACATATTGGTCGACGCGGTTCCCTTCTTGCTGACCGACACCATCCGCCCTGTTCCCGGCGCCGAGAGCGAGAATCCCACGACCTTCGAGTTCGTCGTCGTCGAGGCGACCTCGGGCATCGATGCGGACTCAGTGGGGCTGAGCTACGCACCTGTTGGCGGCGAGGCGGTCAATCCGTCCTTCGGATTGGCGCCGTGCGACGACAGTTCCAGCCCTCAGTGCTCGCCCGGCGGTGAGCTCGGTGTTTCGGGCTTTAGGGTGGCGACGGGCTTGGTCAATCCACCAGAAGGCTCCGTTGCCACGACGATCACGGCCGCCAGCGCAGACCCAAGCGGCCGGTCTCTCGAGTTCGTGTACGAGTTCGTCTCACTGCCGCCTTCGGTCGAGGTTACGCCGACTGCGACCGGCACTACCACTCCATCGCAGACGGCCACTGCCACAGCTTCCAGCACCCCAACCGCTACGTCCACCGATACCCCGACGAACACACCGCAACCGACCTCGACGCCGACGGACACTCCGACTTCGACACCGACAGACACGCCGACATCAACGCCGACCGAGACACCGACGTTGACCCCAACACCGACGGCTACGTCGACCTCGACGCCGACCGACACACCGACGTCGACCCCAACGCCCACAGATACGGCGACATCAACCCCGACGGATACGGCGACGTCGACGCCAACCGAGACACCGACGCCCACAGATACGGCGACATCAACCCCGACG
>JANQHZ010000065.1 GCA_028282445.1 Candidatus Binatia bacterium
CGGAATGCTGGCCATTGCAGCCTCAGCCGGTTCCGCGCCGGAAGAGTCTTTGCTGGCGCAGCCCGCAACCGCAAAGATCCCGGCCAAGACGGCCGCTACCAAGATCGTTCGATTCATCTTCATCATCCTTACTCCTCCCATCACCGAGTGAATCCTGCTCGTATATCGCTGAACCCGATGCGGGACAACGCCCCACCTAACGTAGAGGTAACCACCCTTCGCCGGCAGAAACCGCCGCCCCCCCTGGCCTGACGGCCCCCGGTACGGCGACGTCCCCTAGTCAGGGCTCATCCAGCGTCCACGGCGCCGTCGCGGTTAGCTCGCACGAGTCGAGGGGGCAGGTTCCACCGAACTGGATCGTGAAGAAATAGCTGGCGGCGGTCGGGCTGACGGCCGCCGGGACCCGCACCGACGAAGAGAGTTGGATGATGCAGCCACCTTCTTCGCCGGTTTCGTCGGGTCTATCGAAGGTAATGACGCCGTCGGTGTCGACTGCGCCTACGAACGCCTGCTGGTTGCAATCGACGACGGTCGCCAGCGCGCCAACTGCCGAAACCTGGTGAGGGCAGGGCGGACGACGCGAGAGCTCGGCGGCAAACTCGGTCGCGAATACTTCGAGACATGTCGACGATGCGAGGGCGAGCTGACTCTCCCGCCACATGCCCGAGACGTCGGGAAAGAACAGCGTCGGAGTCGGCGTAGGTGTCAGGGTCGATGTCGCACTCGCGGTCGCTGTCGAGGTCGCAGTCACCGTTGCAGTCACGGTCACAGTTGCCGTCGCAGTCGCCGTCGCCGTCGGCTCGGTGGTCGCGGTTGGTGTGCTCGTCCGGGTGGATGTCGGCGTCGCGGTCGGAATCGGGGTCAGGGTCACCGTCGGTGTCGCCGGGCAACCACTCAGACCGTTGCGAACCGCGCGGATCAGCTCGTTGATCGCTACCTCGCCGTCGCCATCGCCATCGGCCGCCGTGCATGCCGATACGTCGGCACGGCCGAGAGAGACGTTGACCGCGGTGATCAGATCCCCGATCGAGACCCCACCGTCACCGTTGCAATCGCCGCCACACGGCTGTGCACCAACGGGCGACGCGCTGAGCAGCGCCAACGCCAAAGCCGACAACAACCTCCGCATTCGGGACGACTCATACACCAGGCGCGTCGAATTTAGGAGTACGGTCACGTGTGCCTCATGAGATCCATCGCCGCGCCGACAGAACGGTCGGGCCAACAGCGGAGTGGCTCGACCGCGAGCCAAGCTCACGCGGTCTCGGTTTTCCTTCGCACTCGTTAGCCTACGTTGCGGGCCCGGCAAGTGAGGTGGCTTTCCTTTCATAATCAGTTTCCGGGTCAGCCTGCTTGATGCAAACCATCGGCACCGATCGCGGATCGTTGGATCTTGCCTGCACCGGCACAGTATGGTCGGGAGCGGAGGTTGCGATGGATCTGACCGTGCAGCAATTCGACGAACACGCCGAGAACATCCGCCGCGACGGTTACTCGATCGTCGAGAACGCGATCGAGCCCGGGCTGATCGACGAGCTGACTGAGCATCTCGAGCGGCTCGAACGGGAGCTGTCGATCGTCCCTGCCGACAATCTGTTCGAAGGGTCCAAAACGGTCCGCATCTACAATCTGCTCGTGCACGGGCCGGCGTTCGAGCGGATCCCGGTCCATCGCAACATCCTGCCGATAGTCGAAAGGGTCCTCGATCGCGGATGCCTCATCTCCTCGCTGTCGTCGATCGCAATTTGCGCGGACGAGATTCCGCAGCCGATCCACGCCGACGATCAGCTCATCCCGATACCGAAGCCGCATGTCGCCACCGTGTGCAACTCGATGTGGGCGATCACCGACTTCACGGAGGCGAACGGCGCGACCCGCATCGTGCCCGGATCGCATCTCTCCGACCACTCCCCCGAATACGGCAAGAGCTACGACTCGATCGCCGCCGAGATGCCGAAAGGCAGTGTCATGGTCTACCACGGCAGCCTGTGGCACGGCGGCGGCCGCAATACCACGACCGACAGGCGCGTCGGGATCGCGATGAACTACTGCGCCGGATACATCCGGCAACAAGAGAACCAACAACTCGGAATTCCGCGACAGATCGCGGCTCGCTTCGAGCCGCGACTGCAAGAGCTCGTCGGCTACGGCATCTACAACGGGTTGATCGGGCACATCGACAAGACCCACCCGAAGGAGCTGTTGGGAGACAATCCGCCCGATCGTCTGGTCTGGGATACGGCAACCCCGGAGCGCGGACAGTGAATCTACGCAAGCTCGTTTTCGCTCTCGCCGCACTGGTGTTTTCGGCGACATCGCTGGGCGCGGGCGAATGCGCGTGTCCCGGCGACTGCGACGCCGACTGCGCGGTTTCGGACGCCGATTTCGCGGCGTCGATGGCGGCGCTGTTCGACTCGGAAACCTGTCCGGCGGCCGACGCCGACGCCGACGGTCGGACCACCGCGGCGGACTTGCTCATGGTCCACGTCGCCCGCATCGACCCGCCGCCGGGCTGCGCCATCGCGCCGACGCCTACAGCGACCGCAACCAAGGCAGTTACATTCACGCCGAGCCCGACGGCCAGCGCCACATCCACCGATACCGCGGAACCGAGCTCGACGCCCACCCAAACCAGGACTCCACCCCCGACATCGACCTTTACCTTACGGCCGACCGCAACCCCAACGCCGACCAGCGTACCGACACCGCAGTCCCGCTGGATCCCGCTTGCTCCGCTGCCGGGCGGCGGACGGCAGGAGGTGGGCGTCACGGTGCTGCAAGATCGGGTCTACGTCATCGGAGGCCTGGCACCGGTCGCAAGCACTCGGGTCGACGCTTATGACACGAGCTCGAACAGCTGGGTCGAGATCGCGCCACTACCGGACCCGCGCCACCACGTGGCCGCGGCATCGCTCGGCGGCTACGTCTACGCGATCGGCGGGTTCGGCGGACTGTTCGAGCCGCAAGCGGACGTCTATCGCTACGATCCCGCCGCGGACGAATGGGACGCGGTCGCCTCGTTGCCGCGTCCACGCGGCGCCGCCGCAGCGGCGGTCGCCGATGGACGAATCCATGTCGTCGGCGGCGACGCCGAGGGCCGCGGACTCGGGGTTCGCGATCACAGCGCGTATATCCCGCAGGAGAATCGTTGGGTCGATCTCAACGACTATCCCCTCGCCCGGGAACACATCTCGGCCGCCAACGTCGACGGAACTCTTTACGTCGCGGGTGGCCGTTCGCCGCTCGAAACCGACGTTCACAGATGGAACGACAACAGCCAGGTATGGATTCCGTTGCCGCCGATGTCAGTCGCGCGAGCCGGCCACGCAGTCGCGGGTTATGAGGGCCGGCTGGTGGTGTTCGGCGGAGAGGGTCGTACGTCGAACGCCAACAGCGACGGAGTATTCCCGCAGGTCGAGGTCTACGACCCCGGTACCAACCGCTGGACTCGAATCGACGACATGGCAAACCCGCGACACGGCATCGGCGCCGCCGTCGTCGGCAACCGAATCTACGTTCCGGGCGGTGCCGACGTCATCGGATTCGGCCTGGTCGACACCCACGACGCGCTGGAGATCGACTTCTGAGCCCGCGAAGTCCTCCGAAGCCTCGGCGAAGGAGGATGCCCATGCCCCTGCTCAACGGCAGGTGGAATTGAACCCGTCGCGACCCCACCCCCCTGGGCGAGGCATGCCTCGCCCCTACAAGTAAACCGAGTCCAGAACACGCGTATTCGACGCTATTCGCAGGGAACTCCCGTGCCGCCGAGGCCGCAGTATCCGGCGGGATTCTTGGCGAGGTACTGCTGGTGGTATTCCTCGGCGAAGTAGAAGGGCGGCGCTTCGACGATCTCACTCGTGACCGAACCGTAGCCGGCCTGCTGCAAGCGCTCGTCATAGGCTCGCTTCGATGCCTCGGCGGCGCGCAACTGCTCGTCGCCGTAGCAGTAGACTCCGGAGCGGTACTGCGTACCGACGTCGTTGCCCTGGCGCATCCCCTGGGTGGGGTCGTGCGACTCCCAGAAAACCTTCAGCAACTCCTGGTAGCTCACTCTGGCGGGATCGAAGACGACGCGAACCACCTCGTTGTGCCCGGTGCCGCCGCTGCACACTTCGCGGTAGGTCGGGTTCGGGGTGACGCCACCGGCGTACCCGACCGCCGTCGAGATAACGCCGTCGAGCTCCCAGAACTTGCGCTCGGCTCCCCAGAAGCAGCCCATCCCGAACATCGCATACTGCGCGGAATCCGCGAACGGACCCTCGAGAGGGGCTCCATTGACGAAGTGCGTCGCGGGAACCGGCATCGACTCGTCGCGGCCGGGCAGTGCGTTTTCGCGGGTAGGCATCTCGAGTTTGCTTCTTCCAAAAAGCATCGCGCGTCTCTCCAGTCGGTGTGCTCAGTGTGTGTGAGTCGAACGACTCCCTTACGAGTCTGGGGATGCTCGGGCATCCCGTCAACCGCCCGAAATTCTCGACGATCGGCAAATAGTCGCCGCATCCACCAGCAAGGCGCCATGGCCGATGACGTGTCACGGGCAAGAAATCGGCTGCGATGGTCCATCTCGCTGATTGGGACCGGGTCTTGCATTGGTTTTCCCGAGGCGCCGTCCGGATCTGCGGCGATGCGCCACAAAACTTCAACTTTATCCCGATGTTACGTTTCCGACTTCCGATAACTTTAACTTGACCCCGAGTCGCGGGGGTCCCTATAGTACTGCGGGTTTCACTAGTGGGTCTCGAGAGGGAACGGGCCTGCCGTCCGATTCAAACGGGGAGGATTTTGATGAAGGTCAGCACGGCCTGGTTTGCTCTTGCGGCTTGGTGGATCACTTGCTTAGTGCCGATCCAGCTCGACGCGATCGAGTACGGCGGCGGCGGCTCGAGAAAGCGGGATTGCCTGGTCACTTTCGACGCCGCGGTCAACCACCCGGCAGGGAAGCCGAAGCAGGTTCGCTGCGTCGACGGCGACCCGACTTGCGACGCCGACGGAGTCGTTGACGGCGTGTGCTCGTTCGAGCTCTCGGTATGCGCCAATAGCACGTTCGAGCCGAGTTGCACGCTCGACGAGGTACAATCGATCACGGTCGACAACGCCCTCGACAACGGTGACCCCAAATTCGATCCGGCGTTCCAGGCGTTGCAAACCGCAATCGACAACGACATCCAGCCCCCGACC
>JANQHZ010000068.1 GCA_028282445.1 Candidatus Binatia bacterium
ACCTCGGCCAGGATCGGGTCCTTGATGCGGATGTACTCGGCGACGTAGCGGTGCCCTTTTCGCCGCATTGCCGCATACCATTCGTCGGGAGCTTCGGGCAGGTTCTCGCGCCAGTACCCGTAGGTGTAATGAAAGATCGACCGCGGATCGAATTGGCAAAGCTCCATGATTTCCCGGCTGGACAGTCGGGTCACGTGCTCGGCGGTCAAGGGGTCGCTGGGGTCGTCCAGCATGCGGTCGATGTCGGCCTTGGTGTATCCGGCGACCGGCTCGAAGTAATAGCTCCACATGTCGTCGCCGACGTTGGGATCGTGAAAGTGGTTGCCGCAGGCGCCGTCGAAGTGCACGACCGGAAGGTAACGCCGGCGCTCGCAGTATTGGATCTGATTGAGCGCGTACTGAACGTAGGCGAAGAAGCCGGCGCCGCGATGCCCGATGGTGATCAGGAACACCTTGTCGTAGGCGTCGAGGATGTGGCGGCCGGGGGGAAGCTTGCGGGCTGCATAGGTCTGGGAGTGTAGTGACTCCAGGAGCTCGACGCAGGTCTCCGTGTCGTCGAATGAGCGCAGCGTCAGGCCGACGAAGGACTTGCGCGTCGACACCGTCCGAAGCGCGCTGCTGGCGACCGCAGTCTCGGCGAGCAGGCGGAGCGTCTGGTCGGCGACGTACTCTCGACCGATCGCCTCGTCGCGACCATCGTGGTGCGATAGGAACGGCTCGCCGCGACGCAGCATCTCGACGTCGAAGCCGGCGTCGTCCTTCTGTGCGAGACTGACGAGAGGGTTGTGGAGTCCCCGAGCCTCGAGGGTGCGTCGGACCTCTTCTACGGCGGTGAACTCGTCGCTCATGACGAAGATCGTGGCGTCGGGTGGGATGGTGCCGAGGGCGTCGAGGTACGCTCCCGCCGGATAGTGGACGTCCTCGTCTCCGATCTTGTCGCCTCGGCGAATGTGGATCGCATAGTACGGGTCGGAAATCGGGAGTGGGCGGAGAAGTTCGCCTACCTTCTCCCGCATCTCGGCGTTGAGCTGAAAGAGCATTCTTTGGAAGAAGGCGTAGATCTTCGCAAAGCCGCGCAACTCCACGTCGCCGATCCGAAGGTTTGTAGTGCGGTAGATTTGAAGCCGGCGGACTGGTCGCCGGTCGGCTTCCCGGGGGTGGAACTCGAAGCGTTCGACGATCCTCTCGGGAGCGACCGACTCGATCGGGCCGCAAAAGGGTTCGAAGTAGTCCTCGACGCCGCGCACGAGACGGTATCGGAAGCGTGAAGCCTCGAGCACGAGTTGAAGGTCGTGCTGCCAGGCGTAGATCGCGGCCCGTGTGACGTCGCTGAGCTCGGCGAATAGGCCGCGATCGGTGACGTGAAACGCGAGGCAGCGGTCGTGCGACGCGTTTCGCTCACGGTACTCCTCCAGGGCCGGGATGCACGCCGCTGGAGCTCGGATCAGCGGACTGCGAAGCGGGAGTTCCATCGCTCGAGGATCTCCGGGTAGACGTCACCGAAGTAGAGGCCGAGGTCGTCTCGGTGCCGCACCGCGCTGGTGCAATGAATGGCCCGAACGGGGATGCGACCGTGGGCGGGTTGGTGGAGTCCGTCGGTGTCGAACTTGGTGGCGAAGAAGCGCTTGCCTTCACGCACGACGCCCCACAAGGGCGGCGCGTTGTAGGTGATCGGCAGGAGCTCGAAGCGACCGGGGTGGAGCCCGGCAAAGAAGTTGAGAGCCAGCGCATCGGCTCCCCACTGGTTCTTTGCGAAGCCCTCCGACAGCAGCGCTTCCAGGAGTGCGGCGTACTCGGTCCAGGCGCAGGTTGTACCGGCGATGAACCCGGCCTGCAGGGTTTGGCCGTACTCCGTGATGACGTCGCTCAGCGCATGCTCGACGGTTGGATGGAACTCGGGATGCGAGCACCGTGTATAGTAGTCGCATTTCCATACGTCCTTTGCCGCGGCCAGCTTGCCTGTGAGGATGCCGGGGTTGGCGAAGATCTCGCCGATGGAATCGGCGAACCAGATATCGGCATCGAAGTAGACGACGATGTCCCGTTGGTCGTTCCGGAAGTAGTCAGCGAGTGTGAAGTAGCGATCGATCACGAGGATGTGTTTTCGATGCGGCGCGACGACGGTGATTCCCGCCTCGCCGAGCTTGCGGCGTTGCGCTTCTTCCAGGCCGTAGTCGATCACGGCGATGCGGCCCTGGTAGCGTGCGACGTCGCGAAGCGAGGCGATGAAACACGTCAGAATCGGCCAGAATCGGGAATCGGAAGAGGTCACCACCCAGGTCCCGGCGATCGCTCCGTCCGTCGCGAGCGGCTCCACGGGGGCTCGTGCGCCTCGCTTCTGGTCGCCGAGGGACTCGCGAGTCGTGGTAACCGTCGGCGGCTCCCAGCCGCCGGCGTAGCGCGGGTTCAGGGCCCGTCTCTGCTCGAGCGAGATGTCGCCGCTAGCGGTTGCGAACAGGCGCTTCAGTTTCGGCCATTGGTCGTTCATCGCAAACCGTGCCCTGCGTCCGTGATCGGCATCCGAGGATCTTCGACGGCCTTGAATAAATCGGTCCAGACGCCAAGATCAACCCTCCGCCGCCCGGCGCTTCGATGAACGATCCACTTCTTTACACGCATAAGGACTGGCCTGGATTCAGCGCCTGGCATCAGGCTTCGCGCTGTATGCGATGGGAGGTGCGCCCGTGCAACTACGGCGATCCGCACCCTCCGCCTTCGCCGGACAGCGTGATCTTCTATACCAACTCCGAGCTCGAGCATGCCGGGAACCATCGGGCACGCCGCAAGGTCGCCTTCATGCTCGAGACTCGCTTCGTCGCCTGGTGGACGTACGAGTACGTGGAGTCGCATCTCCAGGATTTCGACGCGGTGCTGACCTACGATCGGGAGCTGCTCGAAAAGTATCCCGGCAAATGCGTGTTCTATCCACACGGCGGCTGCTCGATCGCCCCGCAGGACCGCAAGGTTTACGACAAAACCAAGCTGGCTTCCTTCTGGGCGAGCGTGAGAAAGACGGCACCGGGACATTTCGCGCGTCACGAGTTCTACGAGCTCTACAGCGACTCCGAGCCGAACTGGACCGACCCGTATCGCCAAGACGTGCATGTCGACTGCTTCGGGCAGTTGCCGCACAACTACGCCGAGACGATGTTGGATTGCCTGCGGGACTATCGCTTCCAGATCGTCATGGAGAACAACATCTCGGATACCTACTTCACCGAAAAATTGATCGACTGCCTAGCGACCGGAACGATCCCCATATACCGCGGCACTCGGCGATTGGGGGAGTTCTTCGACACCGACGCAATCATCTACTTCGACACCATGGAGGAGCTCTTCGAGCTTCTGCCGTCACTGAGTCCGGAGCTCTACGAGTCAAAAATCGCGGCGGTTCACAGCAACGCCGCTGCGGCGGAGCAATACGTGCTGGCTGAGGATTGGATCTATCGAAACACCGATTTGTTTCGATGATGCGTTTGGGCCTCAGGACGACTCCCTTTTGGGTCGAATCTCGGGCGTGTTCCAGTGACCCTTGGCGATCGCTTCCGCCCGGTTGCGCCCGCCCGCGTTGCCGCGAAGGGCGGCAACGGACTCAATGAGCTCGAAGTCTCTGCGGTAGATCCTTCGAATCCGATCGAGCGTGCGGATGGGGAGCTCCTTGCGTCGCACCAGGAAGGGGCCCCGCGGCCCGCGCTTCCTGAACTGCGGAAGCTCGAGCGGGCCCACTTGCCCCAGCTGCTTGCAGAGCCTGGCGACATCGATCTCCAGGGAGTCGAAGTGGCCCCAGAAGTCGACTGTGTGCTCCCCGATCAGGTCGGCTTGTGGCCGGACGTGCTCCTCCCAGGGC
>JANQHZ010000128.1 GCA_028282445.1 Candidatus Binatia bacterium
GATATAGCCTGTGCCTCCCGTTACCAGGACCTTCATCGCCAACTTCGATGCCCGTTTGCTATTGCGCTGTCAACGCAAGCGGCGGCGGGGGCGTCAAGCGAACTCACCGACCGCCTCCTGCCGCCTCAATCGGGCGATTGGAACCGCAGGTAAACGCAGATTAACGCTGATTCCTTTGAGCCTTGCCTCTCAGCGTTCATCTGCGGTTTCGAGACTAGTAGTTGTCCTTGAGCTCGCGCGTTTTGGCGAAGACGGCGACGTCCTCCATCGCCAGATCCGGGAAGCGTTCCGCCAGGGTGGCGCGCAATTCGGAGCTTTCCCAGCGGAAGAAGGGATTGGTTTCCTTCTCCGAGGCGATCGTGGTCGGAGTCGTGTAGCCACCGCCGTCGGTGGTTTCGACGGCCCAGGCGAGCTTGTCGTTGAGCTCTTGATTCTGCGGCTCCAGGGTGAGTGCGAAGTTCAGATTGTTCACGGTGTACTCGTGTCCGAAATAGACCCGTGTATCGTCCGGAAGTTGCCGGAGCTTCTCGAGAGAGACGATCATCATCGCGGCGTCGCCTTCGAATAGGCGACCGCACCCGCCTGCGAACAAGGTATCGCCGGTGAAAACGACTCCCTGCGCCTCGAAGTAGTATGCGATGTGGCCCGTCGTGTGGGCCGGAATCGACAAGACTTCGGCCTCGAGGCTCCCGACCTTGACCCGATCTCCGTCGCCTACTTTGTCGGTCAGCCCGGGGACGCGGTCGTCGAACCCGTAAACGGTGAGGCCAGGTCGAGCGGCCAGTAGATCTTCGTTGCCACCGACGTGGTCGAAGTGGTGATGGGTCGGCAGAATCGTCGTCAGCTGCACCTTCTCGCGATCGACTGCGTCGAGAACCGCCGGTACCTCGGCGCAGTCGACAATCCCCGCTTCGCGGGTCGCCGGGTCGATCACCAGATAGGCGTAGTTGTCCGAGAGTTGGGGAACTGGGACGACGTCCATCGGGAGGCTCCCTTCTCAGTCCCGACGGCTGTCGCTCGGAATGCGGCGATAGTCTCGGGGGTCGAGCTCGATCTCGACTTCCTCTGGCGAAACAGGGCGACGGCGGGCGACCGGCCTCGGGGGGCTCGGTCGGAGCAGCATGTATGCGGTGCCGATCACAGCCGCAATTGCCATGGCCGCGACCAGGGACAGCGCGAACAGCGCGATCAAGGGAATCGCGACGATCGCCGCGATCCACATGGGTAATGGAACTCCAATGCCTCGTCTCATTCGATGCCTCGCTCTGAAAGCTCTTCTTCTTTCAATTCGACCATATACCGATCGGGATCGCGAACGTAGATCGACTTTCCGTAGCCGGTCGCTCCGAACCGAACCGCGGGCGCGTCTTCGAGCAACTCGACACCGGCTCGCTTCAGCGCCGGAATGACCTCGGCGTCGAGAGAGTTTCGAACTCGCACGCAGAAGTGGAACATCCCTCCGGCTGTGAGCCCGAGCTCGCGATCGTAAGCGTCGTCCGGCCACAGGTCGACCAGCTGACTACCGACGCGCACCGAGAGAAAGGGGCGGGCGCCGCTGGCGTACTCCTCCCTCCCGATTACCTCCAGTCCGAGAAGTTCCTCATAGAAGCGCAGCGACTCGTCGAGCTCGCGCACGCGCAAGACGATGTGGTCGAAGCCGGAAACCTGGATCGTCATCGGGGGAACCTACCATCGAACCCGTGCCCGCGCACGCTAGTGGGCCCGCTGCTCGATCGTCATGGCGCAGCGTTGTTGGGGCGAATCAGCTCTTCTTTGCGGCGGGTTTGCGCTTGGTCGGGATGCTGACCCGCTTCTTTCGCTTATTGCGTTTCTTGGCTGCCGCTTCACGCTCTTGGTGCGAACCGGTCAACTCGGCCAGCTTGGCCTCCAGTTGGCGCAGGTTGGACTCGACTCGCTTGAGCTCCGACTGAAGGACCGGGTTGTGCGTGACTTTCTCAACCGACTGTCGCACCTGACTGTCGATCCTACGCTGGATCTCCTCGAGTCTTCTCTGCGGAAGGTCCAAGACATCCTCGAGGAAGTGGGTGCCGTCGTCGGCAAGCTTGCGGACGCCTTTCTCGGCGGCGTCGACGACACTCTCGATCGCCTCGCGGCTGCGCTGAACCGTTTCGTCGCCGATCTCGACCATTCGTCGCAGCAGCGGCAACGTGAGCGCGCCGTTGCGGCGTTTCTCGGCCTCGTAGATGATCTGAGCGAAGGTGACTCCGGTGAGATCTTCGCCGCTTCGGTTGTCGACTACCTGGACATCTTCCCCGGCTTGTACCAGCGCGCGGATTCCGTCGAGTGTGATGTAGCGACTCTTCTCGAC
>JANQHZ010000138.1 GCA_028282445.1 Candidatus Binatia bacterium
CCTACCACTGTTGATCGGCGGCGCTACCACCAGCAAGGCGCACACCGCGGTGAAGATCGCTCCGCACTATGGGTCGCCGGTGGTGCACGTGCTCGACGCCAGCCGCGCCGTGCCGGTGACGACCAGCCTGCTGAGCGAAGAGAGCCGCAACGACTTCATCGCCAAGCACGACGCCGAGTACGAGAAGCTGCGCGCGGTGCACGGCGCGCCGAAGGTGGTACTGGAACCGTTGGCCAAAGCGCGCACACGGCCGATCCCGATCGACTGGGCGGCCACCGACGTGCCGGTGCCGGAGTTCACCGGAGTGCGAGTCCTGGACGACTTTCCGCTCGAAACGCTGCGCGAGTTCATCGACTGGTCGCCCTTCTTCCGCACGTGGGAGCTCAAGGGTACCTATCCGCGCATCTTCGACGACGCGAAGTATGGCGAGGAAGCGCGCAAGCTGTTTGCCGACGGCAACGCCCTGCTCGACCGGATCATCGCAGAGAAGCTGCTGGTGGCGCGGGGCGTCTACGGCATCTTCCCCGCCAACGCGGTCGGCGACGACGTCGAGCTCTATACCGACGAGGACCGCGGCGAGCGACTTGCCCGCTTTCATTTCCTGCGCCAGCAGCGCCAGCGACCGGAGCCCGAGCCGTACCGATGCCTGGCCGACTTCGTCGCCCCGCGCGAGTCGGGGCGCGCCGATCACCTCGGTGCTTTCGCCGTCACCAGCGGCATCGGCCTGAAGGAGCTGGGCGATCGTTTCCGCGCCGAGCACGACGACTACGGCGCGATCATGGCGGAGGCGATCGCCGACCGTCTCGCCGAGGCGTTCGCCGAGTGCCTGCACAAGCGTGTCCGCGCGGAATGGGCCTACGGGCGCGACGAAGGACTCAGCAACGAGGAGCTCATCCACGAGAAGTACCGTGGCATCCGGCCCGCCGCCGGGTATCCGGGATGCCCGGATCACACCGAGAAGGGTACGCTCTGGCAACTCCTCGAAGTCGAGAAGAACACCGGCATGAAGATCACCGAGTCGTTCGCCATGTGGCCGGGCTCGAGCGTCAGCGGTCTCTACTTCGCCCAAGCCGAGGCGAAGTACTTCTCGCTCGGCAAGATCGACCGCGACCAGGTCGAGGATTACCACGCCCGCAAAGGCATGACCGTCGACGAGGTCGAGCGCTGGCTCGCGCCGAGCCTGGGCTACGACCCCGCGCCGGCCAAGGCGACGTCGGACTCCGCTGCGTAGTACTTTCGGGGCCCGACTTCGCCGCCGGAACCCTACGGCGTCCTTGAATGCGATGCGGTCCGCAAAGGGCCGGAGCCCGAACCGGCCGAGGATCTCCTCGGTCGGCGCTCAATGCGTTTAGCAGCGAGGCGAACGATGGTCGTATTTCATCCGGCGGTCGATATTGGCACACCGGTTGCTCTTCTACGGGGTAGCCGCGGCGACAAAACGTAAGTCCGCGGAATTCCACCGCCTCCACAAATAGAAGAGGCGATACTGCCAACTGGGCTGGGCTCGCGGAGCGTTGAGGTTCCGTGCCGGCGCATAGGGAGAGGTGCCATGACAACCTCATCATCATGTACGCACGCGTTTCTCGGATCGCTTCGCCAACGGCTGTATTCCGTCGTCGTGACGACGCTTTTGCTGCTTGCTCCTACCGGAGCCGCCTGGGCTGGGTCTGGTGGCGGGGGCCCGATCAAGCTCTGCCTCAGCGATGAAGGCTGTGAGGAAGGCGAGTACTGCGACTTCCCCGCGGCGCTTTCGGGAATTGGCGGCTTCGGCACGTGCAAAGAGATCAAGCAGACGAGGTGCAACAGCGATCGCGACTGCCCGTTGACGGAAGAGTGCGTCAAGAAGTCCGTCGTCGCAGAAGCGGAGACCTCGGGCATCTTGGCGCCGGGGCTCTGTGAGCCGCGTGACAGCTGCTTTCAAGATTCGCAGTGTGACAGTGACGAGTACTGCCGCTCGCCGGAGTTGCGCTCGAACACGGAAAGCGATGGCGCCGTGGTCCAGGGAATCGCCGGTGGGTTCTGTTATCCCAGGCCGACGCCGATCTATCCGGAGTGTGAATCGGACGGCGACTGCAACGAGGGTGAGGAATGCGGCTTTCCCATCCCCATTGCACTGGCGCAGGAAGGCGCCGTGACCAGCGGCGTGCTCTTCGGCACATGCCAGGAGACCCCGACATTCTGTGCCGACGATTCGGCCTGCGATGACGACGAGTACTGCGGCCCGGCCTCGGCAGGTGACGCGGCGAAGCACGATGCTTCGTTGCAGATCATTATCGAGCTCGGCGAGTGCACACCGAAGCCCGACCTGACGTACCCGGAATGTATCAATCAGTTCGACTGCCTCCGCAGTGAAGCGTGCATCGTGCCGGTCGTAGTGATCGGCGGCGAGCTATCCGGTACGACCTCGCATCCGCCAATCGGAGAGTGTGTCGAACGATGTGACGAGGACGCCGACTGTGGTCGCGGTCTCATCTGCGTGAAGGACATCGGCGAGGCGATGCTACAGGGCCGCCCGCCTCCGGACGGCTTGTGCCTGCCCGACCCGTCGCCCGAGCCGACGAGCACACCTACGCCGAAGCCGACCGCGACTTCGACACCCGAGCCGACCGAGGATCCGACTGCCGAGCCGACCGAGGTACAGACCGCCGAGCCGACCGAGGATCCGACTGTCGAGCCGACCGAGGAACCAACGAGCACCCCGACGATGAAGTTCACCGCGACACCAACGTGGACACCGGTCCCGGAGGGCGAGGTATGTCTCGGTGACTGCGACGGTGACGGTACGGTTTCGATCGGCGAGCTGGTGCGCTTGGTCAACATCGCTCTCGGTCAACAGGACATCGAGTCTTGCGAGTCGATGGCGGACTACGGATCGATCAGCATCGGCGACTTGATCATGGCGGTGAACAACAGCCTGCTCGGCTGCGACTAGTTGAAGCGAGAGGAGGGTGTCTGCGGACACCCTCCCCCTCCTTGTCGCTTCCTTGGCCTACGAGACCAGAGCAGAAAACGGATACAGTTCTGCGGACGACGCGGCCACACATTGAACTAGAGCGCAGCGTGGACTCCGTCGTCTCAGGAATCTAGAGCGGCTATCGGAAACGCGGCAGCACCTTGTCCGCGAACAGCTCCGCGGGCTCGCGCGGATCGCGGCCGAAGAACTCGATGATCAGCATACTGCAGCCGAGGTCGGCGAGCTCTTGGATCTGATCGGCGCACTGCTCCGGCGTTCCCGAAATACCCTTGCCGAGGTGGCCGCCGAAGATCTTGTTGGCTTTCTCGACCTTGGCTTTGGCGTCGGCGTCGTCGCTGCCGATGACGACCATGGTTTGCTGCGAGATCTGTACTTGCGCCGGGTCGCGGCCGACGTTGTCGCAGTGTCGTTTCAGTACGTCGATCTTCTTCGCGATGTGCTCCTGGTTGACGGCGAGGTTGTTCCAGATGTCGGCGTGCTCGGCGCAGATGCGCAGGAAGACCTTCTCGCCTCCGCCACCGAGCATGATCGGTGGCTGCTTCGCCGGCTTCGGTGCGCAGAAGACATCCTTGGTGTGGAAGTGCTTCCCTTCGAAGGTGACCTGCTCTTCGCTCCACAGGCGCTTCATCAATACGACGGCTTCTTCGAGTTGCTCGAGGCGCGTCTTCACCGGCGGGAAGTCGATGCCGTAGCCGCTGAACTCGTCTCCGTACCAACCGCTGCCCAGCCCGACGATCGTACGGCCGCCACTGATCTCCTCGACGGTGCCGATGCTCTTCGCCAGCAGCGCAGGGTTGCGGAAGCCGACGGGGGTTACCAGCGTACCCATTTGAACTCGCGACGTGACCGCCGCAACGGCCGGTAGAGCCGTCCACGCCTCGAGGATCGGCAGCTGCGGCATCGGGATGCCGTAGATGTGGTCGTTGAACCAGACCGAATCGTAGCCGAGCGACTCGGCGGCCTGCGCCATTGCGCGGGTCTCTTCCCACGACCGCTTGATCTGCGGCAGGTTCACCCCGAAGTGCATCTTTGCCATTGCGTTCTCCTTGGATTCTCAGTCGGTGAATACAGGCTGAGTCGCGCGACTGCAGCTCGAGTGCAAGGTCTCTGACCTCAGAATCGATCAGCGCGCAAGGCATCGCGCAGTCCTTCCGTTCCGCGGAGGCGCAGCTCGCAGTCCATCAGGGCGAGCTCGTCGCTGCCCATACTCGGGCTACATTGTCAGGTACTCACCCCGCCCGGGGCACTTCCAACGCAACGCCCGTCATGCGCTCCGAGACGTCCCATAGAGTGTCGATGGCATTCTGCATTCCGATCACGCGAAGGATCGGTTTTCGCACCGGCGGCCCGTTGTTGACGTAGAGAGGGCCATAGAACTCTCCCCCCTTCGCCTTCGGGTCGGTCGCGGCGCGCAACTGTGACAGGGCACCGTCTTCGGTGGTCATTCCGATCGAGGTCGCGAGCGTGTGGAAAAACTTCTGCAGGAAACCGCCTCCACTCTCCGTCACGCTGGTCTCCTGGAGGTCGGAATCGGTGAGTCCTGGGTGCGAGAGAAGGCTTTGCGCCGCCACACCGGCCGCCTCGAAGCGCTGCTGCAGCCCGATCGCGAAGTGAAAGTTGGCGAGCTTGGACTGCCCATACGCCTTCCAGGCCTCGTAGGCCCCTTCCAGGTTCGGATTCTTTGGATCGACCGGCCGCCCCATGTGGTGCGCGGTGCTGCTTACCGCGACGACCCGTGCCGCGGCGGCGCGTAGAATAGCCGGAAGTAGATGCGACGTCAGCGCGAAGTGGCCCAAGTGGTTCACCCCAAACTGCATCTCGAAGCCGTCCTGCGTCCGCCGCTCGGGAACCGCCATAACGCCCGCGTTGTTGATCAAGATGTCGATCTTGTCATGCGCTGCCAGAATCTGATCCGCGGCCGCGCGGACCGAAGCCAGCGATCCCAGATCGAGCGGTACCAACTCGAGGTCGGCACTCGGGCAGCCCGACTTGATGTCGTCCAGCGCAACCGCGGCCTTCTCCTGATTGCGCACGGCCATCACCACGTGCGCGCCGGCGCGTGCCAATGTGCGGGCCGTTTCCAAGCCGAGACCGCCGTTGGCGCCGGTAACGACCGCGACCTTTCCGGTGAGGTCGGGGATGTCCTTTTGTGACCAACTCATCTCGCTCTCGCTGCCTCCGTGTTCAATCGGGCGGCCACGCACCGCCGCCCATTCAATAGGTTCACATCCCGGAACGGAGCACCTGGTGCACTTTTCGGGTTTCGATCGGATTCGCTGCTATCCAGCATGTTTCGTCTCCGGTTCGTCACGCGAACTTGAACATCTTGCGCAGCACCGAGTCCGTCATTCTGGAGGGCAGGAACCTCGCCATCGCCATGAAGGCGAGAGAGGGGAAACGAGGGACGATGTAGCGATGCTTGGGCCGCTCCGCCTGCA
>JANQHZ010000157.1 GCA_028282445.1 Candidatus Binatia bacterium
GGAGGGCCTTGGTGCCGTCCGAGCCTCCGGGAGGGCCGACTCCGCTGCCTTCGAAATCGTCGGCGAAAACCAGCCGTGGAAGCCGAGTTGTCCAGCCCACGAAGATCGACGTCGCGACCGCGTCCGCCTTCTCCTCGTTCGTCACCGGTTCGGAGCGCGGATCGAGGTCTTCGCGAAAGTCCGCTCCGTCGACGCCGGACAACATGTCCCACCCCGGCGAGCCTTCCTTGTTTTCACCCCAGGCCCGCAGCCGGTCGAGGGCATCGCGCATGTCGGAGTCGACCAGATCGGGACGGTTGTCCGCGGCTGCGAGTAGAAACGGTACCAAGCGCGACGCCTCCAGGCTGACGTGGTCGTATTGGTACTGCGACATGTCGGCCAGCGTCATCTTGGCGCCTTCGGGCCGCACTCCGGCGTCGTTCGACAGCAGGTCGAGGATGCGTTCCTGACGGAAGCCGATGGCGTTTGTGTAGGTCAGGTAGACCTCGTCGTTGAGCGGATCGTTGTCGAGGGTGTTGCCGTTGTGGTCGTTGTTGGCGGAGGCGAGATAGCCTTCGGCCGGATTGACCGACTGCGGGATCAGCTCTTCCGGCAGCCACAGGGTGTTGCCGTCGTCGTCGGTAAGCCATTCGGCTTCGCCGGTCCCGGGCATCGGCAGGTACGGCACGGCGCCTTCGGGTCTCTGAGGAATCAGGGCGTACGGGAAATAGGCGATATCGCCGTGGATGTCGGCCCAGATCCAGTTCTGACCGCCGGTGGCGAAGAAGCGGACCGCCTCCTTGAACTCGTCGAGATTACGGGCGTTCTGGACTCCGTTCAGGAAAACCGCGTCCAGGCTCACCTCGTGACCGGTCCAGCGCACACTCATATTGGTCGCGGCAAGGCCCTCGATATCGTCGTTGAGGTCGGGGTCGGCCATCATCGGGCCGTGGTGCGGCACGACCTCGACGACCAGCGGCTGGACGTCGAACTCGCCTTCTGAGTTGCGGATCCTGATGCGTTCGACGATGCGCTGGACTTCGACTTGCTCGCCGTTGAACAGAACCGTGCGCGGTGACATCGGGTAGTCGTCGGGGGTGGTGACGGTTTCGACGTAGACGTCGGTCACGTCCATGTTGGAGGTGGTGGCGCCCCACGCCCCGTACTGATTGTGACCGAGGATGACGCCGGCGAGACCGGGGAAGTTGACGCCGTTGATGCTCGTGTCTTCCGTTTCGAGGTGGACCATGTGCCAGATCGGCGGATTGAAATGCGACAGGTGGGGGTCGTTCGCCATGATCGCGTGACCGTTCTCGGTCATCTCGGGCGCCACGATCCAGTTGTTCGAACCGACGAACTCGCTGCCATGGGTGACGGGATTCGAGGCGGCAATCTGAGCGAGCGACTTACTGACGCTCTCGAGTACCTTGAGCGGCGGCAGCTGCGGGATGATCGGCTTGACGGCGCGTGCCGTGCGCTGGTCTTCGACCGGTAAGATGGTGGCGTTGCTGGACGGTACGGCGCGGAAGACGTCACGCCAGACGGGCTCGGGCAGCGCTTCGCGGATGCGGGCGCGATTCACTTCGCTGGCCGAGTCATCGGACAGGTTGGACGCCTGCAGGCGTCCGACGGCGAGCGTGTCCTGCGGCCGCCAGTTGGCGAGATCGTCGGCGGTGAAATTGGCGATGATCGCGAAAGTGTATTCGGCTGGGAGGGTTGCGCCGTTCCGCCCGGCGCGGACGTCGGCGATCCAGCGGTTGACGCCGTCGGTGTACGACTGGATCAAGTCTGCGATTTCGGGGGCGTCGACCTGGACGCGTTCCCACAGCGCGTCCTCGATGCGCCGCCCGTCACGGGTGGTGAAGAAGGTGCGCATCGCCGCATCGGAGCCGATGGTGAACGAGCCGAAGATCTCGCTCAGTCGCCCGGTGGCGAGGCGGCGGAAGGCATCCATCTCCCAGAAACGGGCCTTGGCGGTCTCATAACCTTGAACGAAGGTTACCGAGTGTTGATCGGGGCCGTAGATGTGCGGGATGCCCAGCTCGTCGATGACGACGTCGACCGTGGACTCGAGGCCCGGGAGAGCGATGGTTTCGTCGATGGGCAGCTGTTCGACCGGATCGGGACCACCGCCGTCGTCATCGTCGCTCGAGCAGGCGGCGAGCGCGAAACAGAACGCGAAGGCGAGAAGCGGCAAGTAGCGTGAAGCGCGCGGCATCGATGGTCCCCCCTGTTGGATGTGATCCGAATCCCCTGTTTAGGCAGGCGGCTGTGGATGAAGCAAACGCCGGCGGAGGCAGATCGCGGGCGAGTGGTTCGTCCCGTCGCGTTCGTTGGGGCGACGATCCGTACTCGCGCTAGCGCCGCCACTCAGACCCGGGACCGCGCGCGGACGCGGCTCAGCGCCAGGCGTCCGAGAACTTCTTCAACGATACTTCGTAGCGGTGGGCCGTGTTCATGTGGCCGCCGTCGAACTCTTCGTACTCGTGCGCGACTCCCAGCTCCTTGAGGCGGCGGCAGTAGATGCGAGCGCCGAGCTGGAGGTGGTGCTCGTCCCACTTTCCGCAGTCGATGAAGTAGGTGTCGAGGGTCTCGAGCGCCGCGGCATGGCGGTCGACGATGACCGCCGGATCGAACTCGAGCCAGCGTTGCCAGACTTCGGGGTCGATCTCGCCGGTTTGCAGATCGAAGGGCAGATTGAACCCGATCTCCGCTTGTGGGTTGGGCGAGTAGCACGATGCCATTGCCAGCATATTGACGATGGTGAACCAGCCCCGGCCGCGTTTGGCTCTGTCGTGCGGGAAGTCGCGCAGGAACTCCGCAGGTGAATTGCCGTAGTTCCCGAGCGCCGCTACCACGTGCGGTATGTCGGCCCGGTAGCAGAAGTCGAAGTACTTGTCGCCGGAGTGGTCGGCTGCGTGAGCGAATAGGTCGGCGTGTCGCATCGCGAGCACGGTGGCGCCGTAGCCGCCCGAGCTCTTGCCCATGACGGCGCGGTGCTCTCGGCCGGCCAGCGTGCGGAAGTTGGAGTCGATATAGGGGATGACATCTTCGATCACGTGGTCTTCGTAGCGTCCGGTGGCGTCGGAGTTGACGTACTGGCTGCCGCCGAGTCGGGTGACGCAGTCCGGGATGACAAAGATCATTGGCGCGATCTCGCCGCTTTCCATCAGTCGTTCGACCCGCTGCGGAGTGTTCTCCGACCAGATCGACTCACCGAGGGTGAAAACGCCGCCGCCGGCAAACCCGGCCAGGAAATACACGACCGGATAAGAGGCTTTGCTCTCTTCGTAGCCGGGTGGGGTTACCACCGGTACCCGGCGCTCGGTCGGGTCGCCCATCGGATTGCCGATCAGCGCCTTGCCGGGAATGGTCTCGACTCGAATCATACCGTGCCGGCCGGGCGGCCTCAGCCGCCTCGGGTATGCATTTCGAGGTGTGGGTCGGTTCGCAGTTGGTCCGGCGACAGCAACGCTTCCCGGTCTCGTTCGGATAGGCGTCGCTCGGCGCCGCGATCGCTCCGCCCGCCCCAAACCGTGCCCAGTCGCGCGACGATTTCCTCCCGGCTCGCGCCGCCGCGCAGCAACGCGCGCAGGTCGGTACCGATGCGGGCATAGAGGCAGAGGTACCACATGCCGTCCGCCGTGAGGCGCGCGCGGTCGCAGGAAGCGCAAAACGGTTGGGTCGTCGACGAGATGATTCCGAAGACGGTGCCGTCCGGCAGCGCGAAACGGTCGGCTGGCGCTGCGGGGTCCGAGCTCGCTTCCTCGACGCCACCATAGCGCCGGCTCATCAGCTCGACGATCTGATCGCGCGTGATGACGCGCTCGGCCGACCATCGGGTCGCGCCGCCAACGTCCATGTACTCGATGAAGCGCACCTCGGCGTCGTATCGCCTGCCGAACTCGATCAAATCGCACAGCTCGTCGTCGTTGACCCCGCGCATGGCGACGGTGTCGATCTTGATCGGGCGGAAGCCGGCGCGGTCGGCGGCGGCGATGCCTTCGAGCACCTTGGCCAGCGAGTCGCGGCGGGTGAGCTCGCGGAAGCGGTCCTCGCGCAGGGTGTCCAGGCTCACCGTCAGGCGGTGCAGACCGGCATCGGCGAGCGACTCGGCGTGGTCGTCGAGCAGGATTCCATTGGTGGTCAGTGCGAGATCGCGAATCGCTTCTTTACCGGCAAGCATGCGGACGAACTTGTCGACCCCCTGGCGCAGAAGCGGCTCGCCACCGGTCAGTCGGACCTTGTCGACGCCGAGGTCGGTGAAGCAGTCGACCAGGGTCGACAGCTCTTCGAAGTCGAGGATGTCCTTACGGGGGAGCCAGATGTAGTTCTCCTCCGGCATGCAATAGCTGCAGCGCAGATTGCAGCGGTCGGTGACCGAGATCCGCAAGTTGCGGAGCGGTCGACCGTAGGTGTCGAGTCGCGCCATCGACCGTAGATTATGGCGTCCGCGGGCGCTGGAGTCCATGGGGCATGGATTCGCGCATTGGGGGCCCGGAGATTTCACCACTTCGGAAGGGGGTGTCGATCAATGGTTGACCGCTTCGCGAATGACCTCCCCCTTTGAAAAAGGGGGACTGAGGGGGATTTGTCGGAAGGGAGCGATCTCAAAATCCCCCCGAACCCCCCTTTTTCAAAGGGGGGCAACGTAGTCACGTGAATATCGACACCCGCTGGGAAGGGGGTCATGTGAAGCGGCGCGGTCAATTACTCGTGGTGCTCGTTCCACTCGCTATCTCATCACCACCTGAAGTCCCCTTGGGAGGGGGACGGGGCGGGTGTGAAATTGCGGATTGAACTGCCCCTTACCTGGATTCGGAACGAGGCGCGTCGACTCCCGGTCTTGCTGTCAACTCACGAACTACGGCAGCTTTAGTCCGACTTTGGCGTTGTAACCGGTCTCGTAGTACTGCACGACGCCGGCGGTATCGATCAGCACGAAGGTCGGTGTGC
>JANQHZ010000293.1 GCA_028282445.1 Candidatus Binatia bacterium
AGTCCCGAGATCAATCCCTACGAACATGTCGATGCGCCAACTCGGTGCGCGATCTCATCGATCGCACCCGACGTTTGTCGATTCGAAAAGCGCCCCGTACCCCCAGCGCAGGACAAACCAAGGGAAGACAAGCCATGGCGCATTGAGCAATCCGAACTTGATCCACGTATCCAGAAAGCTCTCTGTATTGACGTTGGGAAGGCCCGCGACGATCTCGCTCCCGAAGTACCAGGATGCGGAGTAGAGATGAACAACGGCGGTCGCCATACACAGCAGAACTCCGCGACGATCACGGAACTCCGAACGAAACAGAAGGAGTAGCCCCAGCATCCCGATCGTGCCGTTCGCGACCGACAGCATCTCGATGACCAGGAAATCACTGGCCGGATCGGCATACCTCATATCGCCGCCGTCGATGTACGCCCACCACGGGTAGGCCCAAGCGGCGCTCCGGCTCTGCGCGATTCGCTCGTGCAGCAGCAACCACGCCAACTCCCAGGTCAGATGGGTCGTGTACGAAAGGATGGTGAAAGGCAGCACGACTGCGCGCAGTCTTTGCTGGCGCGACCATCCACGCAAACCCGGTAGTGGAGCCAGAGCCGCGCCGCAGCCGATGAAGATGCCAAAGCTGCAGACGACCGAGATGACATCGGCGGTGACGCTACGATCGGCACCAAGCGAGAACACCGCGAGGGTCGCCAGCGGAAACGCCAGCACGAAGCTTCCAAAGGAAGCGATCCAAACCAGTCTCAGGTCCCAGGGCGCCACTGGATCGTACCGCATAGATCGAGATTGTCCGCCATCGGCTGCGCTCCGTTTCGTCGGCAAAGCGAACCCCAGAATCGTGCGCTATGCAAACCCCGTTTGTACCCGCGCTGCGGAAGCTCTACGAAGAGAGATTCCAAACCGACAAGGAGAACAACATGAAGCTCTACAACAGCCTGGGACCGAACCCGCGCATTGTGAGAATGTTCGCTCACGAAAAGGGCGTCGAGCTCGAGTTACAGGAGATCGACTTGATGGCCGCGGAGAATCGGCAAGACGGGTACAAAGAGAAGAACCCGTCCGGTCAGTTACCGTGCCTGGAGCTGGACGACGGAACCGTCATCTCCGAAGTCACCGCCATCTGCGAGTACATCGAGGACATCCAGCCGACACCGGCACTGATCGGATCGAGCCCGCTCGAGAAGGCCGAGGCTCGCATGTGGACGCGGCGCATCGACCTCAACATCCTGGAACCGTTGGCCAACGGCTTCCGCTACGGAGAGGGCCTGGCGATCTTCAAGGATCGAATCCCGACCGTCCCAGAAGCCTCCGAAGGTCTCAAGCGCGTAGCACGCACGAACCTGGCCTGGCTCGACGGTCTGCTCCCCGGCAAGGAGTTTCTGTGCGGCGACCGCTTCACCCTCGCCGACATCTTGCTGTACGTCTTCCTCGACTTCGCAGCTGGGGTGGGACAGCCGCTCCCGGAAGATCTCGCCAAAGTCCAGGCGTGGTTCAAGCGCATCAACCAACGACCGAGCGCAGACGCAAGCTTGCACCCTGCCTCGGCCGCCGTGGGGATGCGGGGATAGGACCCAAGCGCAGCGACGAGGGGGGCGGATGACTACTGGGACGCATCCCCGAGTGTCACCCCGGCCCTCACACCGGAAAACCCGGCAATGTTGATCCGCGACACACTGCACGGCGACATCGATCTGTCGCCGGTCGAGTCGGCCGTGCTCGATAGCGCCGCCATGCAGCGGATGCGCGGCATCAAACAACTCGGCACCGCCTACCTGGTCTATCCGGGCGCGATGCACACGCGCTTCGAGCACTCGCTCGGCACTTGCTCGATGGCGCACCGGCTCGTCGCGACTGTGCGCCGAGCAGGACATTCCGTCGACTCCGAGACCGAGGCGGCGATCGGTGTCGCGGCGCTACTGCACGACGTAACCCACGTGCCCTTCGGCCATACGCTCGAGGACGAGCGGAGGTTGTTCCCGCGTCATGACAAAGGGGATCGCTTAGAGCGGCTGCTCGCTGGCGACCTCGGCTCGACTCTGGGGCGACTTGGAGTTCGGGAGATCGTAGTCGACCTGCTGTCCAATAAGCTTCCGGCCGATAGGCGATGGGCGAGCGACATCGTCTCGAGCACGATCGACGCCGACCTACTCGACTATTTACGGCGCGATTCTCTCTACACCGGACTGGGGCAAAGCTACGACGACCGCGTTTTTCGCTATTTCGCCGTGAGCGACGGTCGCCTGGTTCTCGATATGGACAAGCATGGCATGACCCGGCCAGACGCATGGTCGGAAATCGTGCAGCTGCTCAGAATGCGCTACTTTCTTACCGAACGCGTCTACTACCACCATACGAAAGTCGTGGCCGGCGCAATGATCTCGAAGGCGGTCGAGCTCGCTCTGCAAGCGGAGAAGTTAGTCGAAAGCGATCTATTGCGGCACAGCGATTGGTCGTTACTCGCCGATCTACGCGATAGCGGGGCAGCGGGAATCGACAGTCTCCTCGATCGCCTCGAGCGACGCAGGCTCCTCAAACGTGGCTACGTCTTGTCGGCAAAGACACTCGACTCCGATCAACGGACAGGCTTTGTAGAGCGATACCACTCGTCGCTCGGGACGCGCAGCGAGGCCGAGAAGCACATCGCTGATGCGCTGGACGCCGCACCGCACGAGGTCATCGTATATTGCCCCGCTCTCACCGTCATGAAGGAGGCATCTGCATCGGCCCGCACCTCGCGCGGCGTCATGCCGATGACCGAAATCGACCCGGCCGGCGCCAGCGAGATCGGCGCTCTGGCCAAACGACATGCCGCGCTGTGGCGCATGTACGTGTTCGTGGCCAGGGAACACGTCGAGCGATGTGCCGAGGTCGCCACAGAGCTGTTCGGTTACCCCAGCGAACATCAGCCCACACCGGGCTAGCGACGCGCGCGGCGTTGCTTTCCGGGCAATGCAAACGCCCGCCCCGCTGGAAGAGGGTATCGAAGAATGAATCATACGGAGAAGGAGCGAGTATCCCTATCAAGGCTCAGGCGGAGGCGAGGCGAAGGCTGAGGATGGTAGGGATGCATTGGGCACGGTAAGAGCCGTCGCGCTCCGCGCGACCACCACCC
>JANQHZ010000312.1 GCA_028282445.1 Candidatus Binatia bacterium
GAGCCGATGTTCGGGATGAAGTTGAGTAGAAAGGCGAACAGTCCGAATAGCAGTGCGAGGTCGACGCCGAGCGAACGCAGGATCAACCACACCAGCAGGGCGGTTGCGCCCGAGGTGATGATCTTGGTGACGACGTAGCGCTTGATCCGAAACTCGATCTCGCCCCACACGCCCTCGGTCGGCTCCGGGCTCACGGTGCGGCCGGCGAGCAAGAAGATCAGGAAGATCATCACCAGCATCCCCTGCGAGACGATGCCGACGACCGCATTCGTGGTCGACATCAGGACGCTTCCGATGGTGTCGGGCTTGATGAAGGTCGAGGGCCGGAAGGCTTCGGGCGGATCGACCCCGTAGCCGCGCAGGAGGGAATCGATGTAGCCCGGAATCTGCTCGATCTGCCGCTGGTAGGTAGCGGCGTTGGCGGTAAGCTCGCTGACCGACGCCGTCACCAGGCTGGCGAGGGTGGTGAGGATGAAAAATCCGAGGACCAAGGTGGCGGTCACCGCCAGCCCGCTCTGGATGCGCAGGTAGCGAACCTGAAGGTCGACGACCGGCGCCAGAGCGTAGGAGAAGAAGAGCGCCAGGACGAAGGGGATCATCGCCGAGCTGAGCCAGTACATCGCCAGAGCGATCGCCAGACTCGTAATGATCAGGAGGCAGATGGTTTGAAGTCGCTGCTCTTGCTCGGTGATCAACATGGCGCCGGCTGGGCGGAAGCATAGCCGCGATCGGCCGGAGATGCCACGTGACATATTATTCCCCGGCAGCGCAGGTCGCGCGCGGCGCGACCTCCGTCCCCGGGCGCGGCCTCAGCCTTCGCCCGTGCCTCCAGTCTCGAGTCCCCCAAAGACGGAAGATCGGCACCCCCGGGACTGAGCGGGTCGGAGTGTGTCCCGAGCCCAACTGCCGCACGCCGCTCACATTCCTCATGATATCAGAAGGTTGCGAGGTGATAGGTCGACGCCCGAAACAGTCCGGCGATCTTGCAAAGCTGCCGACCGCGCCTTGCGTTCTTGCCTGTTGGCAGTCGATTCGGACGGCTTAAAGCCGTTTTCCGGGCTTGGGCACGGGAATTGCCCTTTACCACGTGCAGGAGCGAACCAGTGACCCATCCGGAATATTTCAGTACCGCTTCCACCACCGATCCTGCCGTCACGGTATCGAAGGACGCCGAAGCCGCGCTGGTGTTCGAGGCGCTCGGAGCCGTCGCCGAGCAGTCCGGGCCTGTGCTGGTTCTCGGCGAGCCCGGCACCGGCCGGGGCGCTGTCGCGCGCAAGATCCACCGTCTCTCACTTTTGTCCGATGCTCCGATGATCGAGTTCGACTGTTGCGATCTCGACAGCTTGAGCTGCGTGCGAAGCTCCGGCCGCGGCCTCGTCTTCCTGCGTGAAGTAGACGATCTCGACCGCCGCATGCAGGCGGAGCTCGCCGACATGTTGCGCTCCCCGCTCGACGGCCGACGCATTGTCGTCAGCGGATCCCCGGGATTGGCCGGGATGGCGCTTCAAGGGGCCTTCTCGGGCGTGCTGTTGGCGGCCGTCAGCCGAACCTCGCTACACGTGCCGCCCCTACGCGATCGATCGATTGATGTGCCGGACTTGGTCGCGTTCATGCTCGAACGCTATTGCGCCGAGCACGGCGCCCCGGTTCGCCTCGCCGAGGCGGCGATGGGCTACCTGATCGACTACGACTGGCCTGGGAACATCGCCGAGCTCAATCACGTCGTTGGGAGACTGTGCGAAGCCGCTCGCGGCGACTTCGTTTCCGCCGACGACCTGCCGCCGCAGATTCGCTGGTTCCCCGGGAATCGTGGTCCTCAGGGGGCCTGCTCGAAGGGGGAGGTCGGATTTAGCCCCCTCGCCGAAGAATTTCAGTTCCGATTGATCGCGGATGCCTTGCGTCGCACGCAAAGGCGCTGAAGAGTAGGCAGCAATTCTTTAGTCCACCGCATCTTCCTCAGCAGCGCGTAGGGACGATGCGCGCGGCGTAGGGGAGTGATGCGGATACTCTTGGTGCTTTGGTTGGTGGTTCTCGGCCCGTGGGTGGTGAGTGCTCAGGAGGAGCCCTGCGTCGGCGACTGTGACCTCGACGGCGCAGTGACGATCAACGAGCTCATCCTCGGGGTGTCGATCGTCGTCGACGGTCGCGACGCCGAGGATTGTGCCGCGCTCGACGCGAACGGCAGCGAGACCATCGAGGTCAACGAATTGGTGCAGAGTGTGCGCAGCTCGCTCGACGGCTGCGACGATCCGACGCCCAGTGCGACTCCGACGTCCACGGTCGACGGCGGCGCGACCTCGACACCGGTGCCCAGCACTGCGACGCCGGCGGTCGCGACCGAAACCGCCACCGCCTCGCCGACGTCAACCGCAGCGACCGCCACGGCGACCGCTTCACCGACTGCGTCGGAGCCGGAGCGGACCGCCACTCCTACCCGTACCAGCACTTCCAGAACCAGCCCGCCGACGAGGATCGGGACGGCGACCCGGACAGGTACGAATACGCGCACTCCAACCCGCACCCGCACGCCTACCCGCACGGGGACCAACACGAAGACCCGCACATCGACGCGTACCCCGTCGCGCACCCGGACGAGCACCGGAACCCGTACGGCGACCCGGACGCGCACGGCTACCCGCACCCGCACCGCGAGTCGCACGCCGAGCACGACCCGCACGCCTACCCGCACGCGGACGCCGAGCCGGACCGCGACCTCGACCAATACGCGGACGGGCACGCGGACGCGCACCTTCACCCGCACGCCGCGCGATACTCCGACCCGCACCGCGAGCAGGACCGCGACGCGGACGCGGACGCCCAGCCACACCGGGACGCCGACCAGGACCAGAACGCCCAGCCGCACGCGCACCCTGACCCGGACTCCGAGCTCGACCCGCACCGCGACCGGTACCCGCACCCAGACTCTGACCCGCACGCCGAGCTTTACCCGGACCGCTTCCGGTACGGCGACCGCGACACGAACCCGCACCTCCACGCGGACCAAGACCTTCACCCGCACGCCGACGTTGACTCGCACGCCGAGCTTTACCAGGACGGCGACCGGTTCGCGCACGCCGACCGCGACGCCGACAGTAACGCGCACGCGCACCAACACACGCACGACCACGCCGACC
>JANQHZ010000313.1 GCA_028282445.1 Candidatus Binatia bacterium
CCTGTCAATAAGAACGAATGTCTGCGTCGCCCCTTCTGCGGTGCAGTCGGGGTAAGTGGTTGTTTTGTATTGGTGTTGGCCTCGCGCGGGAAGTTCTGACGCACCCAGGATCTTCGCGGTTTCGGTGTCGGCTCAGAGCCGCACCAGACACCCATCTGGCTGTAGTCCGCAGTGCCGAAGAGTGCTTCGTGGCTCGCGGACCTTGGTAGCTTTGCTACCCCAGAAGATCGTCGGTGCCCGACCATGTCCAGCTGTGAGTAACTACAGGCAGCTTGGCCCTGGCCCTCTTCGCCCTTTCGTTCAGCGCAACCGCCGAAGTCTTGTTCGACCAATTTTTCCTTGACTCCAAAACCGCTGGAACGCCGGTCACTAGCGGCATCACCCTCGGAGTCGGAGTCAGGTTAGCGCCCGCCGTGATGGTCGTGCCACAGACGGTCCCACGTCTCGACCCTGGGGTCGGCGTCATCGAGCATCTCGACAATACGCTCGCGCACGTAGGAGGCGTTGATCAGATCGCCTTGCACGGCGATGAGCCGCTCGAGGTCGACGACGTCCTTGCCACGGAAGAAGAGCAGCTTGAATACGCAGAGGGCCTCGACGGACAGGAACCATACCGATTGCCCTTCGATATCGTGGCTGACCCGAGTCCTAGATGCCTCCCAGGAGAAATCGATACTGGGTGTGAATACGTCGATGCGGAGTGGGCCCATGCGAAAAACCATCAGGCCTTCGCGTTCGGCGGCTGCGCGAGCCACAGCCGGATTCACTTGGATTCCGAGGTCGTATAGCGCGGCGAAGACCTCGTCCAGACGATCCGGCCCGACGAATACGTTCACATCGACATCATTGGTTGCGCGGGGAATTCCGTACTGACCGTACGCGAGCGCTCCGCCGAGCGCGTGGGGGATGCCGCGTTTCTCGAGTGCCGATGCGATCCTCAATCCGGCTTCGAACGCGTCGTAGGCGGTCATCGCGCCCGACGGCGCGCCGTATCCCGGAGACGGGCCAGGATCAACTCGGAATCGTGTGGAAGGGGGTCGCGATAGTCCAGCATGCGCTGAGCATCCGATCGGGCCGCTAACTGTCGAGCGGCTGCACGGCAAGCGGCGGCAAGCGCCCGCGAGCGCTCTGCGGGCGTCATCCCGCGGTAGGGTGCCGCCTCGCGGGCAACGGACGCTCGATTGTTGATCGCCCACTTGGGTAGCTCGGCTTGTGCCATGTAAAAACCCTACCGCATTCCGCCAGACCTCTCCATGGTCAGTTCACCATGGGCTTGTTGGTGGCTTCGACTCAGAGGGGAGCGGTATAGTGTCGGGTATGAGCGACCTGCCACCGCCGGCTCGCTATTTCCCGGTGAGCGCCGGGTCGTACCGGATGTTGCCTGGGCTGCGGCACTTCGGGACCGACTTCGGCAATGGCGAGCGCGATCGAATGTTCTACCAGCGCGACGACGAGGCGGAGCGCTATCGCCTCGCCAAGCAAACCCTCGCGGCCGAGCGCAACTTCGCGCTCGATGAAACCGACGCCCAGCGCGAGGCGCACGCGGCGGTGCTGGCGTGGATGGCCGATACGATTCGGCGAGAGCATCCCGGTGTAGTGTCGAAGGAGGGGCAGACCTACGAGTCGATCGCCCTCGCGGTGCAGGAGGACTTCGCCGTCATCCAGCGCTTGCCGGGCGACGCCGATCGCACGATCGCGGTGTCGGTGGCGTCTCCTAGCGGCTGGCGACCGGAGTCGATTGCCGGTGCGAGCTTCCGGCAGATCCACCGACCGGTGCCCGGGTTCGGCGACGTCGATGCCGCTAACGACTCGATGCTGACATCGATGATCGAACGCGGCCCCTACGTTCGTTTCGTGTGGACCGTTACCGCCGACGACTATCTGGATCATCATCCCGAGCTGGGTACTCGGAAGGCTTGGAGCGAAGACGGCGAAGGGTGGCTTCGTCTCGAGCGCCAGGTGACGGTGCCGTTTGCCGCGGTGGGTGCGTCGCTCTTTCTGATTCGGACCTACCTCTATCGCTTCGAGACGCTGAGCGAGCAGCAACGCCGAGCTCTCGCGACGGCGTTGGAGCAGATGCCCGCCGACGTTGCAGCTTATAAGGGACTGACCCCTCGAGTTCGCGCCGTCGCTCAACAACTCCTCGAATTATGATCGCAGCGCGAGCGAACGCGAAGCTCACGACCGACGCACAGAGACACGGACGACAGATGTGCAACACCTCCGTGTCTCTGTGCCTCCGTGGTGGAGCTCAAATTACCGTTTACGGGTGTCGGGGATGATCAGCAGCTTGCGGAAGTAACCGTTCCCGGAGCTGCGTGTTTCGAGACCGGGCTTCTCCTGTAGCGCGAGGTGTACGATGCGGCGGTCGCGCGGACTCATCGGATTCATCGTGACCGTTTTTCCCCGTTCCTCGGCTCGTTCGCCCATGCGTCGCGCCAGCTCTTCGAGCGATTCGCGACGGCGCAGACGATAGCCGTGCGAGTCGACGACGAGATGCGTCGTGTGCCGGGTGTCGCGCGACGCGACGCGATTGATGACGTACTCGAGCGCATCGAGGGTCTGCCCGCGCCGTCCGATGAGGATGCCGCTGTCGTCGCCGTCGATTACCAGAGAGGTGCCGAGCTCGTCGACGGTGGTACTGACGGTTGCCTCGGTGCCGATCAATTGAACGGTCTTCTCGAGCACCGTACGAGCGTGCTCCAGGGTTTCCGGGTCGATGTCGTTCGAAGGACGATCCTCGGTGCTGCGCCGCTGTTTCGAGCGCCGTGGGCGCTCGCGCCTGGAGGA
>JANQHZ010000317.1 GCA_028282445.1 Candidatus Binatia bacterium
GACCGTCGCTCAGCTCCTCGACCGAGAAGCAGCCGTTGGCAAACGAATAGATGCTCGCCGAGCTGTCGCCCCCGTTGTCGTCGTCGGAACACCCGATGACCATGGACAAAAGCGCGAGCCCAATTGCGGCTCTGATGTTGCTTGCGTTCAAGTTCCAACCCCCTGAAAACGTAACTAACCGTACGATCAAGGCAAGTCGGCCGAACTAGTGCAAGGAGCAAAAAGGTGCGGCGCCAGCTGAATAATTGGGCTCGTAGGCTCTCGGCCTCGAATCAACCCCTAAAATCCTCCTGCGAGGGGGACGGCCTATCGTGGCGTGCTGGGGCCGTGGTCGTGTCCGCATCTTTGTCGAGTTGCTTGACGTCGCGCACCGCGCCGCGCGCCGCACTGGTCGTGAGCGCGGCATACGCCTGTAGAGCTTGCGACACCACCCGATCGCGGTTCTCCGGCTTCCATGCGCCGCTACCGCGGCCGACCATCCTGCGGCGACGATCGTGCAGAACGTCCTCGGCAACCTGGAGCTGGATCTCTCGGTTGGGAATGTCGATCCGAATCGGATCCCCCTCTTCCACCAGTCCGATCGCGCCGCCTTCCGCGGCTTCCGGAGAAATGTGCCCAATCGACAGTCCGGAAGTCCCTCCCGAGAAGCGCCCATCGGTAATCAATGCGCACACCTTCCCGAGCGACTTCGACTTCAAGTAGCTGGTTGGATACAGCATCTCCTGCATGCCCGGACCGCCCTTCGGCCCTTCGTAGCGAATGACGACGACATCGCCGGCGACGATCTGATCGAGCAAAATCGCCTGCACGGCCGCGTCTTGGCTCTCGAAGACGCGGGCCGGACCGGAAAAGGTCAGCGCCCCCTCGTCGACACCAGCGGTTTTGACGATGCAGCCGTGCTCGGCGAGGTTGCCGAAGAGTACCGCGAGGCCACCGTCCTGCGAGTAGGCGTGCGCACGGTCGCGGATGCATCCGTTCTCGCGGTCGACGTCGAGCTCCGGGTATCGACGATCCTGCGAGAAAGCCACGGTCGTCGGAACGCCGCCCGGTGCCGCGCGGAAAAACGTCTTGACCCCTTCGTCCACGGTGCGCGTGACGTCGAAACGCTCGATGGCGTCGGCCAGCGTCGGCGAGTGCACGGTCGGCACGTCGCGGTGAATCAACCCGGCGCGATCGAGCTCGGCGAGAATGCCGATGACCCCGCCGGCGCGGTGGACATCCTCCATGTGGTAGAGTTGCGTGCTCGGAGCGACCTTGCAGAGATTGGGCACCGATCGCGACAACCGGTCGATGTCCGACATCGCAAAGTCGACCCCGCCTTCCTGCGCAGCGGCGAGCAAGTGCAGTACGGTGTTGGTCGAGCCGCCCATGGCGATATCCAGGCTCATGGCGTTCTCGAAGGCCTCGAAGCTCGCAACCGAGCGCGGCAACACTGAAGCGTCGTCTTTCTCGTAGTAGCGCCGCGTGATCTCGGTGACGACGCGCGCCGCCTGCAGGAACAATGCACGTCGGTCCGCATGGGTCGCGAGCAGGCTGCCGTTGCCGGGCAACGAAAGACCCAAGGCCTCGGTCAGGCAATTCATCGAGTTGGCGGTAAACATCCCCGAACACGAACCGCAGGTCGGACAGGCCGAACGTTCCATCTTCGCGGTGTCTTCGTCGCTGACGCTCGAGTCGGCGGCGACGACCATCGCGTCGATCAGATCGACCCCGCGTTCTTCCCCCTGCCAAACGATCTTGCCCGCTTCCATCGGACCGCCGGAAACGAACACCGCCGGGATATTGAGGCGCATCGCCGCCATCAACATCCCGGGGGTGATCTTGTCGCAGTTCGAAATACACACCAAGCCGTCGGCACAGTGCGCGTTGACCATGTACTCGACCGCGTCCGCGATGAGCTCGCGTGAAGGCAGGCTGTACAACATGCCGCCGTGCCCCATCGCGATTCCGTCGTCGACTGCAATGGTATTGAACTCCTTCGCCACCGCTCCCGCCTCCTCGATCTCTTTGGCAACCATCTGGCCGAGATCCTTGAGGTGGACGTGCCCCGGGACGAACTGGGTGAACGAGTTCGCCACGGCGATGATCGGCTTGTCGAAATCGTCGTCGGTCATCCCCGTAGCGCGCCACAGGGCGCGCGCACCGGCCATGTTGCGACCGTGCGTGGTCGTGCGAGATCGATACGTCGGCATGGTGTTCTCCTAACCTGAATAGCTCATGAAACGTGCGTCATCCTGCACCCGGCCCAGGTCGATCGCAAGGTGATCCGAAAGGGCTCAGAGCAGGAAGTGAGCGTCTCCCGAGGCCGAAAATCAACAGCTTTCGGCACTTTCACGACAATCGTCGAAACGAGGTCGGCGCCCTACGGCTCAGCGATCGGTTCCAACGCGGGGGCAGCTTGGCGGTAACGCACCATGATCGGCGACGACCACGCGCGCTCTTCGGTCCCGGTGAGGCAGTCGTCGTCCCCTGTCAGTTCCGAACACGGTCGTACCGCGGTACACCGTCCGCGATCGTCGTAGTCGCAGCGCAGCCCATCGGCATTGACCGCGCGGCTCGGCTCTTCGATCGCACGGGCGTAGTAGAGAACGTCGCGCATCTGCGTCGGGAAACTGGGATCTTCGATCTCCACCGTACACCCCTCGCTTTGCGCGGGGCACTCGACGACCTTCCAAACGTCGTCGATCAGATCTCCGACGTCCTCGCTCCGATCGTTTTGAGGAGTGATCCGAACGATCTCGATTCGCGCGATGCGCCGGCGCCGATCGGTCGGGTTATAGCATTCGCCGTCGCAGAGGCGGGTCAGTCGATCGGAGGAGAGCGCCTCACTCGAGGAGCTCGGACAGCCCGGCTGCTGTTCCAACGAACCCACGGCGCGGACTCGAAATCTCGGCGGCACGCCGCGTTCGGCGTCACCGCCCATCGGCACGACCGGGTCGTTTTGGTCGGCGGGAAGCAGGTCGAACCAGAGGAGGATGCGCGGACCGCTGGTGCCGTAGACTTCCCGACGCTGTAGCGCTTCCCAAATCTCCTCGCGACTGCGCCCTTGCGAGTGAACCGCGGCCAGGCCGCCGGTGACGAAGAACGACGCTCCCCTCTCCGATTCCCGCACGTCGAAGAACGTCCCGCCGGATCGCGGATCAAAGGGTCGGGACTTCGGCACCGGCGCCGCCTTCGCTCTCGCCCCGAACATCTGCGTGCCCGCGCCGCCGAGCCGCGCTTCCGTCATCTGGAGGCGGGAGTACTCCTTATAGCCGGTGCCGGGGCGCGCCGTGTGGTTGTCGCTCGATGCGATGAAGCCGAAGTTGAAACGCCGCGGACCTGCGGGATCGTTCGGATCGCGCAGCCCCATGATGTACTGCACCGAGCTCTTCGGGCGATAGTTGAACGCCGGCTGGAAGCAATCGCGACATTGTCCGCTGTCGAGCCAATCCGACGCCTCGACGCCCGGCACGGTCAGATGCCCGAAGACATCGGCTTCGACGTAGTTGGCGCGCGCCTCGGCCGCGCGCGTTTCGCACTCCCGCTCGGATGCCCCGCCGCTCAGACAGCGCCCCCGAATGATCTCTCCCGCCTGCCAACACGAGGGCAGGTAATCATCGGTCGGCTTTGGGCAAACGCGTTGGCCATCGGGACGGATCTCGACCTCTCGCCAATCGCGGTACTCTTCCGAGTTGCCGTGGCCCGAGAACACCTCGATCAAGGTTTGCCGATTCGGATCGTGCATCTTGTCCGACAGCTGCTTGTCCCAAGCCGAACCGTGCGGCGTATAGAAACCCCAGGTCGTACCGTGCGGAATGACAATCGACTCGAACCCCCAATCGTCCAGCTTGTCGAACAGTCCCTCCGGCGTCAGCGTCGACTCGCGGCAGTCCACCGGCAGCTCCCTGACCGGGACACCGTCCGGGCAAGCGTCGACTGCCAGCATGTCGCGCATGTAGCGGATGAAATCGAGCGAAGAGGTGCTGGGCTTGAATAGCGCCAACAACCCGAAGGTGAGCGGTCCCGGAATCTGGTCCGACCGTCGGTCCCAGGCCTCCTCCGGCGCGCGCGCAGCGATCGGTCGCACCGGAATCGAACCTTCGTCGAGATCCCGCAGAATCACGTTCTTGTGTCCGTAGTGGTTGTCGGGCGTCGTCCCGAACTGCGTCCACTCCCAACCGAGGAACGCAACGACGTCCGGGTTGGCAGGATCGCCGGCAACCTGGTTGCACTCTCGGATCGACTCGACCGTCTGTTGCCAGGTTCGCGGGTTCAACGCGAGCGCGTGATCGTTGATCGACCAGAAATCGAGGTCGGCACAGAACCGGGCGAAGTCGCAGGCGTCGGCCACCGGACGGGCGCCGTCGCCGCCCGTCGCCGGCAGCGCCATCATGAACGCGTCGGTAGAGAACGTCGAGTGCACGTGCAGATCGCCGAACAAAATCTGCTTGGCCGGCGGCTGACGATCGGCGGCGGCGCCGAGTTGTCGAGCCGCACGCGCCGCGACGAGATCGCCCGCGACGCGAGTGCGGTTGACCTCACCGACGCCCCAACGCGAACCGAGCCATCCGCTCCCGGCTGCATAGAGGAAACCGCCCAACAGCACAGTGAGTACTGCGAGCACGGCGACGATTCGGCGAATCATCGAATCACCGACCGTTTCCTACCGCGCGGCGAAGAGTATGGTCGGTCACGACACCTGAACGAGCTCGACGCGCGGCGCGTATTCCCGGAACTCCGCCAAGGTGTGCAGCTTGTACGGCTTCTCGAAACAGATTCGGGTGACGCCGGCGTTCAACAACGTCTTGAAGCAATGGATGCACGGTGTGTGCGTGATGTAGACATCTGCGCCGCGAATCGCCGCGCCGTTCTTCGCCGCTTGGGTGATGGCATTGATCTCCGCGTGGATCGTGCGAAAGCAGTTCTCTTCCATCTCGCCGGTCGGCGTCTGCGACTTGAAAACCAAACAACCGACGTCGGTACAGTGGGGTAGGCCCGCCGGCGATCCGTTGTAGCCGGTCGCCAGGATGTTCCGATCGCGTACGATTACCGCCCCCACCTTGGCACGGGTGCAGGTCGACCGCTCCGCCACTTGACGGGTGATGGTCATGAAGTACTCGTCCCAACTCGGCCGCTCGCTCATGAGTCAGCTACCTGCCGGGAAGCGGCTGCCGAGGTCAAGCGATCGACCGAATTGGGCGGAGAGCTTCGGGGTCAGACCTCGATCAGATCGCCCGCGGGAATGATGATCGGCTCCGGCCGCTCGAACATCGGCTCGGGCATGAAAACCAGCGCGAACATCAGCACCGTCAGCAGAGCAATCACGGTACGACCGCGATCGAGTGGCATCCCCGCCATCTCGGTTCGCGGATGGCCGAACCCAATC
>JANQHZ010000320.1 GCA_028282445.1 Candidatus Binatia bacterium
GACCAGCATAGTGTTGGTATGGCCGTCCGGCCAGAGGAACGAGATGCTGGCGTCGAGCATGGACAGGCGAACGTGTTGGCCGCCGCCGCCTCGCTCGCGGGCGAAGAGCGCCGCAGTGATGGCCTGGGCCGCGGTGATGCCGGTCGCCTTGTCGCACCATGCCTGGCGCATGTACTCGGGCGGGTCGGCCTGTACGTACGCGACGCCGGTCATCCCCTGCAAGATGTGGTCGTACGCAGGCCGATCGGCGTACGGTCCCTCTTCGCCGAAGGCGTTGATCGATACGTAGATCAGCTCGGGCCGCTCGCCGCGTAGGATCGGTTCGCCTAGACCGATGCGGTCGATCACTCCAGGACGGTAGTTCTGAATGAATACGTCGGACTCTCGCACGAGCTTCCGCACGATCTCGACCGCGGCCTTCTCCTTGAGGTTCAGGACCATCGAGCGCTTGCTCCGATTGCAAGAGGCGAACAACGAAGTAATGCCGCCTCGGTGCGAGCCGAGGAATCGCATGACGTCGCCGTAGGGCGGCGGCTCGATCTTGATGACTTCAGCGCCCTGGTCGGCCAACATCATCGTGGCGTAGGGACCGGTGATGTTGGCGGTGAGGTCGACGATGCGGATCCCCTCCAGCGCTCCGTTCATGTGCTTCCTCCTGCATTCTGCTCGGGTGGTTCTACCGCCGGCGCGAACGGGCCGAGTCGACGCCGCTCCAGTTCCTCGGTCATCAATCGACGAAACTTGCTGTTGCGAGCGAGGATCAGTGGGAACAGCGCGATGTAGCCGCGCGGCAATATCGGTGAGTCTCGGTGCACCCGCAGCATCTGGTAAGGCCGCGCCGCGTGCGCGTGATGATCGGCGTGGCGCGTCAAACCGGTCAGCGCGTAGTAGGTGAAACGGGAATGGGTGTCCCAGGAGTCGACCGGCTTCACTTTGCCGCCGTGCCGGGTCAGTCCCCAATGCTCGAAGTAATTCACCACTTCGAGGGCGCGAATGGCGAACAGGGCTTGGAGTAGAAACACCGCGAAAGCCGACCAGCCACACATGGCGAGAATCGCTAGAGCCAAACTCCACTCGGCGAGCAGGCCGTGCACCACCCGACTCTGCAGCAGTCGCGGGTCGGTGAGTGGCATATCCTCGTCGCCCAGTCGCTTGGTTTCCAGTCGCCAAGCGCTGCGGAACTGTGCCGGAACCGTGCGGACGAAGAATTGCAGGAAGGTTTCGCCGAAGCGCGCGGTCGCCGGGTCTTCGGGCGTCGCCACGCGCAGGTGATGGCCGCGCACGTGCTCGGTGAAGAAGTGCTCGTACATGACCGTGCACAGCAGTGCGCGTCCGGCCAGTTGCATGCGGCGATCCGAGCGATGGATCAACTCGTGTGCCACGACGATGCCGGAGTAGCCCGATGATGCGCCGACCAGCAGGATCGCCGACAGCGCATCCCACGACCAGAAGCTGTGGGCAGCGAACAATCGCACCAGCAGAGCGATGTTGGTGAACTGGATCAGGACCAGGACCCAGAGCAGGCCGTCGAATGGCCACGACGGCATTGCGGGATTCGGCGGCCGCGTTTCCGATCCACCGTACTGATCGGCCAGGTGGAGCGGCGCGACCGTGAGCAATACCCACAGTAGCGACCAAGAGCCGGGATGCGGTGCGGTTGCCAAAAAAGCCAGTGCAATCAGCGGCAAGATCGTCGCTGCGAGGTGCGGCGCCCAGTACTTCAATACCTCAGCGGTCGAAGGGGACTGTTGCACTGCCTCACGCTGATCCATGCGGCGCCCGCGTCTATTCGGGCAGCTGCAGGACGCGTTTGGCGATGACGTTGAGCTGCACCTCGTTGGTTCCGCCCCAGATCGAATCGGCGCGGGTGGTGAGCCATGCCTTGGTTCGATCGAGCTGCCCGCTCTCGACCCCGGAGCCGTCCCATCCCAATCCGCGTGTCCCGAATGCGAGCATGGCGATGTCCTGCTCTTCCTTGACCATATTCGCCCAGCGGTACTTGCCGAGCGACCCGATGTCGCGCGCGGTCTGTCCGGCACGCGCCTGCTCGGCCGCCCGTCGCATGGTCAAGCGCAGAGCGCGCTGCTCGATTTCCTGCTCGGCGAGCCTTTGCCTCATGGCCGCATCGGCGAGCACGCCGTTCTCGACGCCGACCTCGCGTTTGACGACGTCGACCAGCGTTTCCTTTGGCGCATTGGTGATACCGCCCTCGCTGCCGCCGTCGGTGCTGCGTTCGTGCTGGAGGAGTCTCTTGGCGATCGTCCAGCCACCGTTGACCGGGCCGATCAGGTGTTTCGCCTGGGCGCGGACGCCGTCGAAGAAAACCTGTGAGAAATCAGCGCTGCCGTCGATCAGCTTGAGCGGCGATACCTCGACGCCGGGTTGTTTCATCGGAAACAGTAAGAAGCTGATTCCCTCGTGCTTCGACGCGTCGGGGTCGGTGCGCACCAGGCAGAATATCCAATCGGCGACGTCCGCCCCGGTCGTCCAGATCTTCTGGCCGGTGACGATGTACTCGTCGCCGTCGCGCACCGCGCGCGTTTGCAGGCTGGCGAGGTCGGAGCCGGCGCCGGGCTCGCTGTATCCCTGGCACCACTTGACCTCGTTGCGGGCAATTGGCGGCAAGAACTCCCGTTTCTGCTCCTCCGTCCCGAATTCGAGAAGGGTGGGGCCGAGCATGGTGATCCCGAACGACTTGACGAAGGGGGCGCGAACCCTCTTGAGCTCGGATTTTAGGACCGCCGCCTGCTGGCGGTCGAGGCCGCCCCCGCCGTATTCCACCGGCCAGTCGGGCGCGCCCCAGCCGCGTTCGATCAGTGCTTTGAGCCACTTGCTCAGGCTCTTCTTTGGGAGATCCTTGCGATTTCCGACGCGCAGGTCGGAAGGCAGAGTCTCGTCGATCCAGCTGCGAACTTCCTGCCTGAATTCTTCGATGGAGATCGTCGACATGGGAAGGACTCCTTGCTGTTCTCTCAGTAGCCGCGCAGGCCGGCAAAGCGGTCGCGGTGGTAGTTGGCGTCGCCGAGGGTGAGCTCGGCGGCTTTGAGGCGCTTGAAGAAGAGACCGATCTCTTCCTCGTCGGTCATGCCGATGCCGCCGTGCATCTGGATCGCCTCGCCGCCGATGAGGTCGGCGACGTCGGAGCATCTCGCCTTGGCCGCGCTGGCACTCTCCGCAAGGTCGTCGCGCTCTTCGTCGATCGCGGACTGCGCGTCCATCACCATGGAGCGGGCGAACTCGAGCTCGCCGAACATGTCCGCCGCCCGATGGCGCAGGGCTTGGAAGGTGCCGATCTTGACGCCGAATTGCTCGCGCATCTTGAGGTACTCGAGGGTACGCTCGAAGGCTTCCTCGATGCTGCCCAGAATCTCCGAGCACAAGCCGACCGTTGCGCGATCGAAGACCGGGTCGAGCACGTCGGCCCCGCCATCGATCTCGCCGAGCACGCGATCGGCCTCGACCGCGACGTTCTCATAGGTAATCCGCGCCGCATTGCGACCGTCGACCAAGACCGTGCGCTCGACGGCGATGCCCGGAGCTCCGGCCTCGACCACGAAGAGCGAGAGCCCGTCGCGTTCACCGGGGCTGCCGGAGGTGCGAGCGACGGTGACGATCTGGTCGGCTACCTGGCCGTCCAGGACGAACTGCTTGCTCCCGTTGATGGTGAAGCTCGCGTCGTTGCGGGTCGCGCTGGTCTGTACGGAGTACGGCGCGAACCTCCCATGCTCCTGAAACGCGAGGCTGAGAATGCGGTCGCCGCTGCAAACTCCCGGCAGCAATTCATGCTGGAGCGCGTAGCTGCCTCCGAACAGCACCGCGTTGCCGCCCAGCAGCACGGTCGACAAGAAGGGCTGTGGAGCGAGCACGCGTCCGCATTCGGTCAGAACGGTGCCGAGGGCTGCGTAGCCCATGCCGGCGCCGCCAACGGCTTCCGGGAACGGAATCGCGATCCAACCGAGCTCTCCCATTTCCTTCCAGAGCTCGCGGCTGAAGCCCGTTTCGTCGCGTGCGTCCCGCAGCGCTCTCATCCTTTCGACCGGCGACTTCTCCGCGAAGAAGTTTTTCGCCATGTCCCGCAAGATGATCTGGTCTTCGGTCAGTGTCAGTCCCATCGCATTCCGTCCCTCTGTGCCCTCGCAATTCGTCGCGCGGAGCAATCTCTCCTCAGCTACGCCAAAATGCGAAACGGATTTCAATCCGCGCCGCCGAATGACGGTGTGGCAGCTTGAGTCCGGAACGCCGCAATAGGCCTTCTATTTGGAAAGACAAAGGACCTCCCCCATTGAAAAAGAGCGATTGGGGGGGATTTATCGAAAGGGTCGATCTCAAAATCCCGGCACCCCCCTTTTTCAACGAGAGCGATTGGCGGCCGCTCCCCGATTGTTTCAGGGCGCTGGTATTGTACTTTCTTCTCGAGGGACGCCGTTCGCATCTGCGAGTCGGCGAACGCAAGGTGCAGCCGAGCACGAGCGGTCGCGCCTTTGAGCGGAGGCGGCAAACACATGCGGAACTTCGACGGAAAAGTTGCGGCGATCACCGGCGCCGGGTCGGGAATCGGGCGTGGGTTGGCGCAGGCACTGGCTGAGCGCGGTGCTCATCTGGCGTTGAGCGACATCAACGAGACCGCACTGGCCGAGACGGTCGATCTGGTCAAGAACGGCCGTGGGGCGGTGACGTCGGAACGCCTCGACGTCGCTGACCGAGACGCCGTCTACGCCTGGGCGGACACTGTGGTAGGCGAGCACGGGTCGGTGAACCTGATCTTCAACAATGCCGGCGTCGCGCTTCTCGCACCGGTCGAGTCGATGAGCGACCACGACTTCGAGTGGCTGATGAACATCAATTTCTGGGGCGTCGTGCACGGGACCAAGGCATTCCTGCCGCACCTGAAGAGCTCCGGCGAGGGGCACGTCGTCAACATCTCGAGTGTTTTCGGCCTGATGGCGATTCCCTCTCAGTCGGCCTACAACGCCTCGAAATTCGCCGTGCGCGGGTTCACGGACGCGCTGCGCATCGAGCTCG
>JANQHZ010000379.1 GCA_028282445.1 Candidatus Binatia bacterium
CAACCGCCATCGCGACGAAGCGGCGATCGTATACTGCCTGAGCCGCCGCGATACCGAGGACCTCGCCGCATCGCTGTCGAGCCACGGTTTGCGAGCGGCGCACTACCACGCCGGTATGGATCCGGAGAAGCGCCGACGCACCCAGGACGACTTCATGGCAGAGCGCATCGACGTCGTCGTCGCCACCGTCGCCTTCGGCATGGGGATCGACCGCAGCGACGTCCGCTGCGTCATCCATACCGCAATGCCGAAGTCCATCGAGCACTACCAGCAGGAGGCGGGCCGCGCCGGTCGCGACGGACTGGCCGCCGAATGCGTGCTGCTCTACTCCGCCGCCGACGTCATGCGGCTCCAGAGCTTGATCGAGCGCAGTGCCGCCGAGGCCGATGCCCCCGGGCCCCTCATCGACACCAGCATCAAGCTCCTGCACCAGATGCGTTCCTACGCATCGAGCCTACGCTGCCGTCACGCCGCATTGTCCGAGTACTTCGGCCAAGTGTACGAGAGCGAAGGATGCGGCGCCTGCGACGTCTGTCTGGATGAAGTCGAAGGCGTCGAAGACGGTACCGTCGCAGCGCAGAAGATCCTGTCCTGCATCGCGCGCACCGATCAGCGTTTCGGCGCCACCCACATCGCCGACATCCTCGTCGGCGCCAACACCGCCCGCATCCGCCAGTGGCGCCACGACCAGGTAAAGACGTACGGATTGATGGCCGACACACCTCGCAAATCCGTGCTCAACCTCGTTTACCAGTTGGTCGATCAGGGCCTACTCGATCGCTCCGAAGGCGACCGGCCGATCCTGCAGCTCAATTCGCATTCCTGGGACGTCATGCGCGGCGAGCGCTCCGTACAGCTACAGCAGCCACGAGGGGTGGAGAGGACCAAGCGGTCGCGGGCCGAGGCGGAGTCGTGGGAGGGTGTCGACCGCGATCTCTTCGAGAGCCTGCGCGAGCTGCGCAGGGAGCTCGCGACCGAGCGCGGCGTGCCCGCCTACATGATCTTCGGCGACGCGACCCTGCGCGAGCTGGCCCGGCTACGGCCGACCAACCTCGACGACTTCGCCCTGGTGCGCGGCGTCGGAGAAAAGAAGCTGCGCGACCTCGGCGGCGGCTTCATCGCCCACATCCGCAGCTACTGTCAGGAAAAGGGCCTGGACTCCCCGAACTTGCCCGCATGAAGCGAGTCTACTCGTCTTTCAACAGCATGCTCGTCGACAACTTGTGCAACGTGCTGCAGCAGGAAGGCGTCCCCAGCGAAGTGCGCAATCGCCACAGCACCCCACTGCTCGGAACAATTCCGCTATCCGAGGCGTTCACCGAGCTGTGGGTCGATGACGAACACGTCGAGCGGGCCGAGGAAGTCGTCCGCGGCTTCGTCCGGGACGTCGAGAGCCCGCAGTACGAGGGCAATTGGACATGCGCCGTCTGCAACACCGAGATCGAGGAAACCTTCGACTCATGCTGGAAGTGCGCGGAAAGCGATCGTCAAGAAACGGATCGACGACCTGCACTTTCCGCATCCCGCAATCTCGTCGGGCGGACTCCGCAAATAGGCCCGCTCGCTCTGTGGATCGCCGCGGCGCTGCTGGGATTGTTGTGGATCTCGAGTCAGCTTTGAGGCGGGCGTCACCGGATCGGCGGCGTAGCCCTCTCTCTTCCAAGCTAATCGAGCTCGGACATCGAGTTGACGATCTTGCCGACCAGTCCGTAGTCCTTGGCCTGCTCGGCAGACATCCAAAAATTGCGCTCTGTATCCTTCTCGACGCGCTTCATGGTTTGTCCGGTCTTTTCCACGATGATTTTGTTGAGACGCTCACGCATGCGGAGGATCTCTTCAGCTTCGATCTCCAGGTCGGTGGCGCGCCCACCGGCGCCGCCCCACGGCTGGTGTAGGAGGAATCGAGTGTTGGGCAAACAGAATCGATCCTCGCGCGGTACCGCCAGGTAGATGTGCGCACCGGCGCTGGCGACCCAACCTGTCCCTACCATTCTCACGCGGGGCTTCACGAAGTTGATCATATCGTAGATCGTATCCGCGGACTCGACATGGCCGCCTGGCGAGTGAACGTACAGCGTGATGTCGTCGTCCGACTCGTTGGCCAGCAGCAACAGGTGGGTCATGACGCGATTCGCGACATCCGACTCGATCTCGCCGCAGATCATCACCGTACGCGACTCCAGCAGCTTTTGGCCGAGCTTGGCCGCCCATCCGAGTTCCTGAGGTGCTTCTTTGTCCGCCATCGATGCCTTCTTTCGCAGATTCCGACAGGCTCGATCGCCCGCCAATTGACCAACGTTGCCCGATGCACGGTACGCGATCAACCGCTCCCGGCAAACCGTCTAGAGTCAGCTTGCTTGCCGAGCCCGATCTACGCCGTTCCCCTTCGAGGGGATGGCGAGGCGGGCCGCTCAACCGGTCGCCAGCGACCAGGCTTCGCGGTTGATCGTCGCCACCGCCGCGCGGCGCGCGGTTACCACGGGGACGTGTTCCTCGAGGCCGGCGAGCTCGTCGACCTCGGCTTCGTAGTTTGTCTCGCTCTTGATCCTCGCCAACTCGGCGTCGCGGCGAGCTTCGATCGACTCGATCCTCTCCAGCAACACCTGGCCCATCGCCTCGGTTGCCTGTTTGCGAATCGCAGCCGACCAGCTGGCGCGCGCCGCGAGATCGCCGTCGACGCCGGCGCGCTCCATCGCCGATAGCCCCGGAAGATACCACCGTCGCCACAACAAGCGACGCGCCCACAAAGCCCTGCCGCGGCCGGCGATCTCGACGCGGTCCTCGGGGGCGATCGGCTCTGGAGACAGCAGATCCTCGCTCGGTACTTCGGCGCCGAACTCCGCACCGAACTCGGCCGCCGCCCGCGAGATGGCCATGGAGAAATCGCGGCCGACGGTCTGTGCGCCGTTCTCGTAAGATTGCGCGGCCGCCGCGATGCGCGAACGCAGAGGGTCGAGGTCGCCGTTTCTGGCCCAGCCTCGGCGTGCCGCGCGCAGCGACCGCCGCAGGTAGGCAGCGCAGCGGGCCATACCGCTATCTCGGTCCTTTTCGCTGGACTCCAGCGTGGATTGGAACTGGTCGAACTGGTCGCGCGCCGCTCGCTGCTCGGCGGACGATGCCGATTCGACGTCGGTGATACGGGTGCGGACTTCCTCCAGCTTGATACGCAAGTGGTCGCGCCGCTCCACCATTGCGCTCTCGGCGTCGGCAAACCATCGATCGGCTCGCTTGGCCGCCTCGCGCAGGGCAGTCACCTGGCGCTTCTCCGACGACGCGAAATGACCGAGCGCCGAGATAAACGCGTCGAGACCGCTCGTGGACAGCGCGGTCGCGTCGCCGGCGAGTTGAGCCCGCAGGCCCTCGCGCGCATCGACCAGGTGGAGCTCGTGCGCTCCCGCGACGTCGGCTCGCAGGCGTTCGGAATGCCGCGCGCGTTCCTCGCTCGAAAGCTCGGCGCAATCCGCGTCGAGATTCCACACGACGAACAATTTGCCGATATCCGACTCCAGGCCGGCCATGATCGTGCGAGTGATCTTGGTGAACAGCGCCGGGTATCGCACCACCAACACAACCGCGTCGAGCGAGCCTAGAACATCGCCACTGATGCGATCAGCGCGGTCGTCGCTGCCGACGCCCGGGGTATCCAGCAGATCGACCTGACCCCCGAGGCGCAGAATGTCCACAGGCGTCTCGACGACGATCTCATCGGCGTCGAGCGCGCCCTCGCGCATCAGCCGCGCTACCTCTTCGACGTCGTTGAAAGTGCGCTCGCCGACTCGCCAAATCGTTTCCGGCCCGTAGGTCAGGCGCACCGGTAGCGAGGTCAGCGGATCGAAGGCGGAAGGCGACAGCTCCTTGCCGGCGAGGGCGTTGATCAAGGTCGATTTTCCGGCCTTGACCTCGCCGTAGAGAGCGATGCGGATGCGACGCCTGTCGAACTCCTCCGACAACGCGTCGAACTCGCCAAGACGCCCCTCCGGCAACAACCCGACGTGGTCCTGCAGCGCCCCACGCGCCTCGCCGAGAGATTCCTGCAAACCGGTCGCGAGGACGCCGTAGGCCCGCCGGGCGTCGTCGTCATTGCTTCGGTCCGCGCCGTTGGTCATCGGATAACCGTCTTAAGGGTCGTTCGGGGCGGTTGCAAGATG
>JANQHZ010000384.1 GCA_028282445.1 Candidatus Binatia bacterium
GACGAGCACGGTATCGAGATCCCTTTCCCGCACCAGACGCTGTATTGGGGCGAGCCGAAACAGGGTGGCCAGCCGCCGATTGCCGTATCGGTCGAATCCCGAGGTGGCGAATCAGAGGGCGACGAGTAGACCGGGGGCGATCGCGCGGGCGGCGTGCGGCTTGGGCAGGACGGTCGCGGCGTTCGACGAGGCGGCGTCGGGGCGTGTAGGGTGCGTCCGTGAGTGATCTCCTGGAAGCCGCGCGCGGCTTGGGCGGATTTCTGCCGTTCCTGCTTGCGCTCGTCCTGGCTGGTCTCGCGCTATGGGCGGTCGATTGGGTTCTGATGCGGGTGTTCTCGAAGGGGTCCCGCGACCGACAGTTCGTGCGGCACCTGACCATGTTGGCGTTGACCGCGCTTTTGTTGGTAGTGGCGCTGGCGGCCTTGCCGATCGAAGACGGCGTGCGGCAGCAATTGTTGCAGGTCGTCGGGCTGATCGTCACCGCCGCCTTGGCTTTCTCATCGACGACCTTTGTCTCCAACGTCTTTGCCGGCCTCATGCTGCGAGCGGTACGCAACTTCGAGCCCGGTGATTTCATTCGGGTCGGCGATCACTTCGGCCGCGTCACCGAGCGGGGGCTGTTCCACACGGAGATTCAGACCGAGGACAGCGATCTGATGACGCTGCCGAACCTTTACTTGGCTTCGAACCCGGTGAAGGTCGTGCGTTCCACCGGTACCATCGTGTCGGTGGGGGTTTCCCTGGGGTACGACGTCTCCCACCGCAGTGTCGAGCCGATCTTGTCGGCGGCGGCGGAGTCGGTGGGGCTGGAGCGCCCGTCGGTGCGCGTCCTCGATCTGCTCGACCACGCGGTGGTGTATCGCGTGGCCGGCTGGCTTGGCGATGTGACCGATCTGCCGTTCGCCGGCGGCAAGCTGCGCATCGCGCTGCTCGACGGTCTGCACGCCGCCGGCATCGAGATCGCCTCGCCGTCGTTGCGCACACTGCGCGGGTTGGCGCCGCACGACAAGCTCGTGCCCGGCGCCGAGCCGGCCGGCCCACAGCCGGCCGAAGCGGAGCCGAGTGCGGACCAGACAGCTTTTGACAAGGCCGAACAGGCGGGGCAGGTCGCAAAGCTCAAAGCGGAAGTGGAGAAGCTCGATGGCGAGATCGAGAAGCTCGAGCAGGCGATCAAGAAGCGCGAGGCTGACGGAGAGGAGGCGAACCTCGACCGGCTCAAGGCGCAACGTGATCAAGCCGCCGAGCGATTGGACCTGGTAGAAGACGCAGACTGACCGTGGCGGCTCCCCGAACGCCCGGAAGGGAGAGAGACGAAGGCAATGCCCTCCAACGTTGAGATCAAGGCGGCCTGCGCGAATCTCGCGATCGCGCGCCAGCGCGCGATCGACGCCGGAGCGGTCGTTCAGCCGACGCTGGAGCAAACCGACCGCTATTTCGAGCTCGATGGCCGTCGGCGCGTCAAGTTGCGTACGTTCGGTGGTGGCGGCGCCGAGCTGATCGAGTACGAGCGCCCGGAAGAGGAGGGGGTTCGTGTCAGTCACTATCAGGTGATGCCGGTACGGGACGACGGTGTGTGCGCCGTTCCGAAGGGGCCGCCATTGGTGGTCGTGCGCAAGCGGCGACAAGTGCTTCTGCTCGAAAACGTGCGGATCCACCTGGATGAAGTGGAGGGCCTCGGTACCTTCCTCGAGCTCGAGGCGGTAGTCGACGCCGTGCACGACGAGGGCCGCTGTCGCGGGCAGGTCGACGAGTTGCTCGACCTCCTGGGTATCGCGCCCGACCATCTCATCCGAGCGTCGTACTCCGAACTCCTGCTCGCCGCCGCGCGGTGACGGCTTCTGCAGTGAAGGAAGGCTCAGGCGACCCAGCTGACGGTGGCGATCAGTTGTCGATTGGGCAGATCGATCTCGACCTCGTCGTCGGCGTGTTTTTCGATCAGTGCGCTGCCCAAAGGCGAGGTTGGATTGAGGACTTGAATGGCGAGCCCGTCGACATCGAGTCGTTCGCCGCCACCACAGCGGGCTAAAAAATACACCTTCTCACTACCGTCGTCCTCTTCCAGGCCGACCAGAGCGCCGATGGCGATGGGGGCGTCCGCCGAGAAGGGCTGGGCGACCATGGACCCGATCGCGGAGATATCGGTCCGCAAGGTCTCGACGCGTTCGGCCAGTCCACGAGCGAGGTACGTCGCTTCGATTGCGCGGGTGTCCTTGGGGTCCTCCTGGCGCGTTTCTTCGTGAACTGCGCCCGACTGGGCCGCCCCTTGCGCCGCGGTGAGCGCTTCGAGGTTGTCGCGCAGCCGCGTGCGCAGGGCTTCGATGATCTTGACTTTTGACACTTGCAATGGATTCCCCACTCGGCCTGTTTCCGACCCAGAATAGCAGTGCCCAATCGCACCGCGAAGCGCGGCCTTGTATGACGCGGCGGTCGCGTGGGAGAGTTCGGTTGATGGCTTCGCTGAGTACGCGCAAAGCGAGACTGATCGAGCATATCGTGAGTGCTCCGCGCGGGGCGCGCGTCGCTGCGTTCTTCGACCTCGATCAGACCCTGCTGGCCGGGTTTTCGGCGACTTCGTTCTTCCGCGAGCGTCTCTTGTCGGGCCGAATGGCGCCGCGCGAGATCGCCGAGTCATTGCTGGGCGGACTCAGTTTTGCGGCCGGCCGCACCGGGTTCTCCGGCTTCATGGCGGCTTCGACCGCCGCCTATCGCGGAGTAGCGGAGTCGATGCTGCAGGAGATCGGCGAGGAGGTGTTCGAGAAGCACCTCGCGACCCAGATCTATCCGGAGGCGCGGGCTTTGGTCGAGGCGCACCGGCAGCGCGGCCACACGGTGGCCATCGTTTCGTCGGCAACCCGCTACCAGGCCGAGCCGCTGGCCCGCGACATGGGGATTCGGCACGTGCTCTGTACCGAGCTCGAAGTCGAGGACGGAGTCTTCACCGGTCGGGTCGTGCATCCCACTTGTTACGGTGAAGGCAAGGCGATCGCGGGGCGTACGCTGGCCGCCGAGCTGGGCCTCGATCTCGAGCGCAGCTATTTCTACACCGACAGCGCGGAGGATCTCCCGCTCCTGGAAGCGGTCGGGAATCCCCACCCGCTCAACCCGGACAGCCGCCTGGCACAAATCGCGAAGGAGCGTCAGTGGCCGGTGCGGCGCTTTCACAGCCGGGGGACACCCACTCTGACGGAGATCGCGCGAACGTCTCTGGTCTACGCCAGCATCTTGCCTTCGGTCGGAGTCGGTGCGGCCGCCGGTCTGCTCAACCGCTCGCGTCGCGAGGGAGTGAACGTCGCGGCCGGCTTGTGGGCGGACCTCGCGACTTCGTTGTCGGGTGTCGACCTGCGGGTCGAGGGCGAGCAGCATCTCTGGTCGCACCGTCCGGCGGTCTTCATTTTCAACCACCAGAGCGGACTCGATCCGATCCTCTTGTTCAAGATGCTGCGGCGCGACCTCACCGGTGTCGGCAAGCAGGAGCTGCTTTTCAATCCGGTGTTCGGCCCGATGTTTGCGGCCGCGGGTGTCGTCTTCATCGACCGGGCGGACACCGGCAAAGCGATTCGTGCGCTTGCACCTGCGGTCCAAGCGCTGCGCGAAGGAGTTTCGCTTGCGATCGCTCCCGAGGGGACACGCTCTCTCACGCCCCGCATCGGCAGATTCAAGAAGGGGGCGTTTCACATCGCGATGCAGGCGAAGGCGCCGATCGTGCCCGTAGTATTCAAGAACGCACTCGATGCACTGCCGAAGGACGCGATGGTCGTGCGCCCGTCCACGGTCGAAGCGGTGGTGCTGAAGCCGATCTCGACGGCGCGGTGGACGCAGAAGAACCTCGACGCGAACATCGAGAAGGTGCGCCGGAAGTTCATCGACGTCCTCGACCAGTGAGCCGGGGAGGGGGCAGCGTACGGACTTGGCTCTCGCCGTCCTTGAACGACCTCCCCCTTTGAAAAAGGGGGACTGAGGGGGATTTATCGGGAGGGCGATCACAAAATCCCCCCGGACCCCCTTTTTCAAAGGGGGGGCAACTCGGCGCCGTGGAAATCGACACCCGCTTGGACGGTGCACGGCGTCCTCTCTCGCAGCGGAATCGAACCGACCGACCCTCCGCCGATTGAGGCTGGATATTGTCTGGAAAGTCGGCTAATTTGGCGGAGTTGTGGGGCGAGGGTTCATGAGGATTCGGGTTTTGCAGGCGCTCATCTGCGGCCTTGCGTTTGCGCTGCCGGCATCGGCGATCGAGCTGCCGCGCTCGGGAAATGTGTCGCGACCGCGCCTAGCGGCGCCGAAACCGCGGCCGGGTGTGATGCATCTCGCCCGCCAGGCCTTCGAGTGTGCGCGTTCGCGAGCTGAGGTCCTGCGACCGGTGCTGACGGTGATCGACTACTCGCTGCCGTCGACCGAGCCTCGCCTGTGGGTGATCGACATGCTGAGCGAACAGGTCATGTTCCACGAGCTCGTGGCTCACGGTCGCAACAGCGGCGAGGGCTTGGCGCGCAGCTTCTCCAACATCGTCGGCTCGAAGCAGACGAGCATCGGCCTGTTTCGCGCCGAGGAAACGTACGAGGGGCGGCACGGCTACTCGCTCCGCATGTCCGGCTTGGAGGACGGCGTCAACGACAACGCTCGCGATCGAGCGATCGTCATCCACGGCGCCGACTACGTCAGCCGGTCCTTCATCTCGCGGCACGGACGACTCGGCCGCAGCTGGGGATGTCCGGCGTTGCGGCGCGAGGTCAGCCGCAGCGTCATCGACACGATCAAAGACGGCGGCGCCGTCTTCGCCTATTACCCGGACGAAGATTGGCTGAACGACTCGAAATACCTGCGCTGCGACACGAGCTCGTTCTAGGGTTCTGAGCCGGCGTGCAAGAGCCAGCGCCCCTCGAGCCGCGCCCCTTCTGCTACCGCTGCCACAAGGCGGCGGTGACGTGCATTTGCGGAGACGTTCGTCTGGTCGAGAATCGCACGGCGATTACCGTGCTCCAGCACCCGCACGAACGCTTCCACTCCATCGGTAGCGTTCGGATCGCGCGACTGGGCCTGGGCCGGTTTCGGGTCGAGGAATGTGCTCCGTGGCGACCGAATCATGCCGCGGTTGCGGCGATACCGGCCGGCGCGGCTTTGCTCTATCCGGCGCCGGGGGCGGAGCCGCTGGCGTCGATCTCGAACGCCGAGCGTCCCGACCATCTGGTGATTCTCGACGGCACCTGGTTTCAGGCCAAGAAGATCTACGACGCGCACCCCGGGTTGCAGCGGATGCGAACCGTTTCGATCGAACCGTCGCGTCCGAGCAGCTATCGGATCCGACGCGAGCCGAAGCAGGGCTATCTGTCGACGATCGAGGCGATTGCCGAAGCCTTGCGGCTGCTCGAGCCGACGACCGACGGGATCGATTGGTTGCTCGACGCCTTTCGGTCGATGATCGATCGCCAGCTGGAGTACAGCGGCTCGGTCGGCTAGCCAGAACAGCGGGCTGGGCTGCTGTTCTTCCCTAGTGTTCCGACTCGGGACACTAGCGCCGCGTCGCCGTGAGGGACTCGGTGCCGGCGCACTCGAAGTTGCTGTCGTCGCAACGCGCCGAGGCGCTCTCGAAGAATCGCCACTCGATGCTGCCGGTGAACTGCGTGCCGTCGGCGGTCTGGCAAATGCGGCCGCTATTGCAGCTGATGCCACCTTCGTCTGGCTCGATGAAGGAGAAGTTCAGGCAACACATCCCGCCACTGGTATCGACCGCCCCGGAGAAGCCTTCGGGGGCCGTCAGTCGCCCGTCGCTGCCATGGGCGACGGTCAAGCTGAATCCCTCGGTGTCGAAGTCGTCGCCGCAAGAGTCGCGTACGGTGGTCGATTCTCCGTCCCAACGGCCGTTGAAGTCGCAGGCGACGGGTGCGACCGTCGCGGTCGCGGGCGGAGGTGTCGCGGTTGCCGGCGGGCTGGTGTGGGTGAAGGTCGGCGTTTGCGTCGGAGCCGGCGTCGGGCACGTCTCGCAAGCGCACAGCGCATGGCTGACCGCCGTGATCAGCTCGGAGATTTGTACGTTTCCGTCGCCGCCGGGATCGCACTGCGGGCAGCTGTCGAGAGGCGCATCGCCGAGCGCGACGCGCACGCATCGAATGAGCTCGCTGACGCTGACGCTGCCGTCTTGGTTGCAGTCGCCGACGCATTGTTGTGCCGGTGCCGGCGACACCAACAGGGGCGAGACGAGGACGGCAACGAGCGCGGCTGATCGGCGAAGTGATACAGTCTTCATGGTGCGATTCTCCTCGAGCTTCGAGTCCCACAAGCGGTCGCTTGCTGTCAACTCGAGGATCGCCGATTTGCTGCATCCCTTCCGCTACTTCTCGGGAGGAAGGTCGTGCATGCGGTCGATCAGCCCGATCAGTGTGTCGCGCAAGAGCTGCTGCATGTCCGGGATCTCGGTCGGGATTCCGCCGTAGATGGCTCCGCTCACCGCATTTTCTTGTGCCGGATTCTTGGCATACGCAACCGCTTCGGCGAGGTCCTCACCAAATGCTTCGATTACGCCGGGTTGGGTCTGTGGGCCGGTGACGCACATGTGGATCGCGTTCGGGTATTGTTGCCCGTTGAAGCGCCAACCGCGTTCCTTCATGAAGTCGTTGACGTGGTAGATGTCGAGCTCGTCGGAGGCGAAGGAAAAGCAGAAAGTCGGCTTTCCCATCATTTTGAGCTCGGGATGTCGGCGGACGTGCTCTTGCATGGCGAACGAGGTCTCGAAGATCGATTTGGCGATGTCGAGATAGCCATCGCGGCCCAGGCTCACCATCGACGCCCAGGTGGCGGCGAGCAGGCCGACCGGGCGGCTGCCGGCCATGCCCGGCGAGAAATACTTGCCGCCGGGCCACATCTCGCTGACGAAGTACTGTCCCTTGCGCAGCTCCTTGTCGCGGTAGAGAACGACCGAGGTGCCTTTGAGGCCGTAGCCGTACTTGTGCGTGTCGGCCGAAATACTCGTGACTCCGGGTAGCCGGAAATCGAAGACGGGAATTTCGTAGCCGAGCGCCTCGCCCCAGGGGAGGATGAACCCGCCGAGGCAACCGTCGACGTGGAGACCGATGCCGCGCTCGACTGCGAGCTCGGAAAGGCGGTCGATCGGGTCGATGGTGCCGTAGGGGTAGTTGCCGGCAGACCCGACGAGCAGGATGGTCCGGTCATCGATGTTGTCGCGTACGAAATCGACGTCGACCAGAGTGGTCTGCGGGTCGATCGGCGCGTACACCAGCTCGATCCCGAATAGGTGGGCGCCCTTTTCGAAAGCGGGATGAGCGGTGCGCGGCATGATCATCTTGGGGTCGCCGATGCCGTCCCTTTCGCGTGCTCGTTCTCGATGAGCCAGGACGGCGCTCATGATGCTGTCGGTGCCGCCGGTCGTGACGACGCCGCAGGCGGTCCCGTCGGGAACTGCATCGCCGTGCATCATGTCCAGGGTCATGGCGATGATCTCGCTCTCGAAGCGGGAAGCGCTCGGGCAGATGTCGCGCTGCAGGGCGTTGACGTGCGAGTAGAGATCGGCCGCCTGGTTCAGGAAAGCGTAGTGTTCCATGTTGCCGCGATAGAGAGACCCGGAGCAGCGGCCGGTCTGCCAGAAGCCGTCCTCCGCTTCGGCCATCTCGTTGAGCTCGCGCAGGATCTCTTCGTGGGCCCGGCCCTTCTGGGGGAAGGTGCGGTTCACGCCGTAGCGTTCGCGGTAGGCGCGCGCGCCGGCGAAGACTTCGGTGGTGTCGGCTTCCTTCTTGGACATGGCAACGATTCCTTTCGTCGAGTCGACTACGACCCTCGGTTGAGCGCCTCGCAGATCGGTCGGACCTGTTCGAACGCCGCCTGATACTGAGCGAAGCGATCGTCGTACAGTGAGCGGTGTTCCGGCGCCGGCTGGTAGCGACGGCGGACCGGAAAGAACCTCTCCGAATCTTCGAGCGACAGCACTCCCATCTCGACGAAGGCGAGAAATGCCGTAGCGCGGTTGTTGATATGCCGCGGGTCGTCCATCTGCAGGACGGGGCGCTTCGAGATATCGGCAAGAGTTTGGGCCCAGGCGTCGTACTGCGCGCCACCGCCGGCGAAGCGCAGCTCACGAGCGGCGCCGCCTACGAGCGTTTCCATGTGGCCGAGCTGCCACATCAGGTTGAACGTAATCCCTTCGACGATTGCGCGAAGCATCGCCGACCGATTCGAGTCGAGCGACAGGTTGAGGAACCCGCCGCGCATCGACGAGTTTACGCTCGGGGTGTTCGAGCCGTTGAGCCACGGGAGGTAGAGGACGCCCCCGGCGCCGGGCGGCTCGGAAGCCAGTGCGGCGGCGACCCCAGCATACGGGTCGGCGGGGGAGTGCGCGGACAACGCGTCCTTGGCGAAGACGATGTCCTCGAGGAAGTGCTGCACCAGGCGGGCGCCGAGTCCGTTTTCGGCCATGACGTTGTAACGCCCGTCGAGCGGGCTCGGCATGGCGAAGAGATTGTTGCCGGGGTCGACCTTAAGCTGGTCCAGGAATCCGAGAACCTGACAAGTCGTGCCGACGTTGATTCCGGCGCGGCCATCGGTGTGGGCGCCCGTTCCTACCGATACTGCCTGCGTGTCGTTGACGCCGGTGAACACCCGGGTGGTGGGCTCGAGGCCGATCTCGGCTGCGGCTTTCGCCGTGAGGCTTCCGACCGGCGTTCCCGTAGCGACGATTTCCGGCAGCAGCTCGCGGTCGAGACCGGACAGGCCGATCAACTCGTCGTCGTACGCAGGCTCGCCTAGGTCGCGGTTGTCGATCAGCAGCTGCGCAAAGCCGGTGCACGGGTTGGTTACACAGCGGCCGGTGAGCTGCGCGACGACGTAGTCGGCGGGCTCGAGTAGCCAAGCGGCTCGGCCGTAGACTTCCGGCATACGGTTC
>JANQHZ010001088.1 GCA_028282445.1 Candidatus Binatia bacterium
CGGGCATGATTGGTCCAGTGTCCTTCGGATATGCATGGCGCCGAATTGGGTGATTCCGCCAGCGCTCTTCTGCGTTGGATTCCAATGCTGCCGTTGCTCGGCTCGGTGGCCTGTATTGCGTGCTCGGTGGCGGGTAGTCGCCGCGCCGCCCGACTGATCGCGCCGGGCGCCGTACTCGCGGCCTTCGCAGTCGCCGCTGCGGCGGTTGCCTCGATGGTGTCGGCCGACGCCGCTCTGCTCGATCACGTCTTTACGTGGATCGCGGCCGATCCGGTGCAGATCGATGCGGCCTTTCGCCTCGATCGACTCTCTAGTGTCCTGGTCCTGATCATCACCGGTGTTGGGTTTCTGATCCACGTCTATTCGGTTGGATACATGCACGACGACGAGGACGAGGCGCGCTATTTCGCCTACCTCAACCTGTTCACGGCCTCGATGCTGGTCCTGGTGCTGGGAGACTCCCTGCCGGTTCTCTTCATCGGCTGGGAGGGCGTGGGGCTGTGCTCCTATCTGCTGATCGGGTTCTGGTACCGCGATCTCGCCAATGCCGATGCCGGGCAGAAGGCGTTCATCGCCAATCGAGTCGGCGACGCGGCGTTCTTGATTGGAACGTTCCTGCTGTTCTGGACGCTGACCGACCTCGGCCAGCCGTCGCTTCGCTTCGTCGACATCAACGCGATGGCGGGCACTTTGCACGATGCGGCGCCCGGAGCGCTAACGGCGGTGTGTCTGCTGTTGCTGATCGGCGCGACCGGCAAGTCGGCTCAGATCCCTCTGTACGTCTGGTTGCCCGACGCGATGGCGGGGCCGACTCCGGTGTCTGCACTGATTCACGCCGCCACCATGGTGACGGCGGGAGTCTACATGATGTGCCGGCTGTCTCCCGTTTACGTGCATTCGGAGACGGCGATGGCGGTCGTTGCGGCGATCGGTGCGGCCACGGCGCTGTTCGCCGCCTCGATTGCGGTGGTCCAACGTGACCTCAAGAAGATTCTAGCGTACTCGACGGTCTCGCAGCTCGGCTACATGGTGCTGGCGGTCGGGGTTGGGGCCTTCTCGGCGGCGATCTTCCATCTGATGACGCACGCCTTCTTCAAGGCGCTTCTGTTTCTCGGAGCCGGTAGCGTGATGCACGCCATGCACGGCGAGCTCGACGTTTACAAGATGGGCGGCCTGCGCAAGCAGATGCCGATCACTGCGGCGACGTTCTTCATCGGCGCACTTGCCATCGCCGGCGTGCCGATCTTCGCGGGCTTCTTCTCAAAGGACCTGATCCTGGAGTCGGCGTTCGCCGGCGGACACTACTTGGTGTGGATCGTTGGTCTGTGTTCCGCCGCTCTGACTGCCTTTTACGTATTCCGCGCCTACTTCCTGGCCTTCGAGGGCGAGAGCCGGGTGGAGGCCGAACGCGCCGCGCACTTGCACGAATCGCCGCCTTCGATGACGGTCCCGCTGGTCGTGCTGGCGGCACTGTCGACGGTCGGTGGATGGGTCGGCTTGCCGCACGGAGTTCTCTGGGGCAACGAGCTCGACCACTACCTGCAGCCTTCGTTGGCGGCTCTGCACGCCGGGGATCATCACCTGGCAGGCGGTACGGTGCTGATCCTGACCTTGCTGGCAACGGCGATCGCTCTGACCAGTATCGCGGTGGCGTACTCGATGTACCTCAAATCGCCGGGCAGTGCCGACCGTGTGCAGGAGAAGGTCGGAGGGTTCTTCGACGTGTTGTGGAACAAGTACTACGTCGACGAAATCTACGAGGCAGTCATTCTCAACCCATACACGAGCTTGTCGCGCGCCGTGTGGCAGGTGCTCGACGTTCGCGGCATCGACGGCATCGTCAACGGTGTCGCCTCCGCCAGCGCGGGCGTCAGCGAGTGGTTGCGGCGGCTGCAAACCGGAAACGTCCAGAGTTACGCCTTGGTGATGTTGGTCGGCGCGGCGTGCCTGGTGTTGGTACTCTTTCGCTGAGCCAGGGGTGTCGAGATGCTCTCTCTGATCGTATTTGCCCCGCTGGTGGCAGCCGTCTTCGTCGCGGCGCTCCCCTCCGAGCCGGTTTCGGTAGCACGCCGCGCCGCCTTCGCCTTTTCTCTCGTTCCGTTTCTGCTGTCTCTATTCCTGCTCGGTAGCTTCGATGCCTCGCTCGGCACGATGCAGTTCGTCGAGCAGGCGAGCTGGATTCCCAGCCTGGGGGTCACTTACACCGTCGGGGTCGACGGCTTCTCGATCTGGCTGATTCTTCTCACCACCTTCCTGACTCCGATCGTGCTGCTGGCGGGTTGGGGCGACGTACACAAGAACGTCAAGGCCTACATGTGTCTGATGCTGCTGCTCGAGGGCAGCATGCTCGGCTGCCTGGTCGCTCTCGACTTGTTTCTGTTCTTCCTGTGGTGGGAGCTGATGCTGTTCCCGATGTTCTTCCTAATCGGGGTCTGGGGCGGCCCCAACCGCCACTACGCCACCATTAAGTTCGTTCTCTTCACGATGGCCGGCAGTGCTCTGATGCTGGTGGCGATCCTGTACCTCGCCCTGGCCAACGCCCAAACCGCGCAGCTTACCTTCGACATCCGCAGCCTGTACGACGTGCCGCTGTCGATGACCGAGCAGACTTGGCTGTTCGCCGCCTTCGCCTTGGCGTTCCTCATCAAGGTGCCGGTGTTCCCCTTGCATACTTGGTTGCCGGACGCTCACACCGAAGCGCCGACCGGCGGATCGGTGATCCTCGCCGGCGTATTGCTCAAGCTCGGAACCTACGGCTTCCTGCGTTTCGCGATCCCGCTCTTCCCGATCGCGGCCTACGAAGCGATTCCCCTGATCGCCGGGCTGGCGGTCGTCGGCATCATCTATGGCGCGATGGTGGCGCTTCCCCAACCCGACATGAAGCGTCTGGTCGCCTACTCGTCGGTTTCCCACCTCGGCTTCGTGATGCTCGGCCTGTACGCATTCAACAACGCCGGAGTCAGCGGCAGCGTGCTGCAGATGATCAACCACGGCCTTTCGACCGGGGCTCTGTTCCTGTTGGTCGGCTTCATCTACGAGCGCCGCCATACCCGTCTAATCGAAGAGTACGGGGGGCTGTGGAGCGTGACTCCGGTCTTCGCGTCGCTGTTCTTGGTGGTGACGCTGTCGTCGATCGGGTTGCCGGGGACCAATGGCTTCGTCGGCGAGTTCCTCATCCTGTTGGGCGCGTTTCGCAGTCAGCCATGGATGGCGGCGGTCGCGACTCTCGGCGTCGTACTCGGCGCGGTCTACATGCTGCGGATGTACAAGCGTGTTTTCTTCGGCGAAGTCACCAACGAAGAGAACCGCAAGCTGGTCGATCTAAGCGCTCGCGAGATTGCGGTCATCGCACCCTTGGTGGTCCTCATCTTCGTCATCGGTCTCTACCCAAAGCCGTTTCTGGCCAGGATCGAGCCGACCGCGAAAGTCTATCTCGAGCAAATCGAGGCCAAGGCCGGCGAGAGTCAGGTCGCGGCGGCCGGCGCGTCTCGACGCTGACGGCCGGTGTCGGTGCGCAGGCCGCGCCGATCGGTCCGCTGGGTGGAGTCCATACGGGCCCTCCACCTCTCGGCGTCCGGTCTTGCCGAGGCGCGGCAAGCCTGCGAGGCTTTGCGGCTTGCAACGAGGAGGCGCAGCGATGCGTTCGAGGACTTTAGTTCTATTGGCGATGGCGTCGGCTCTGGCGGCCGGGTGTAGTGGCGAGCACGAAGGGCCGGGGACGATCACCGGGACGCGTGTGCCCGCAGACGACGTGGCGATTCGCGCCGCCATCCAGCGGCGCGACGGTGCGAGTGTGGCTCTGCGCGCCGACACTGCCCGACCGAGCAAACAGATCCTATTCGGCGACCTGCACGTACACTCGACGTTCTCGGCCGACGCGTTTCTGATGAGCATGCCGATGATGCAAGGGGAGGGCGCCCATCCGGTTGCCGACGCTTGCGACTTTGCGCGACACTGCTCGGCGGTCGATTTCTGGAGCACCAACGACCATGCCGAGTCGCTGACGCAGCGCCGCTGGCGCGAGACGGTGGAGACGATTCGGGCGTGCAACGAGCTTGCGGGTGACGAAAGCAATCCCGATACCGTCGCCTTTTTGGGGTGGGAGTGGACTCAGGTAGGCCGAACGCCGGAGGATCACTACGGGCACAAGAACGTCATCCTGCGCGATCTCGCCGACGACGAGATTCCGCGCCGTCCGATCCATTCCGCCAGCTTCACCACGCGCGCGATGCGCCAGCCGCTG
>JANQHZ010000406.1 GCA_028282445.1 Candidatus Binatia bacterium
GGTCGGCGCCGACACCTCGAAGACCATCTTGTTCGGCGACTTTCACGTCCATACCACCTTCTCGGTCGACGCTTTTTTCATCAGCATCCCGACCATGCAGGGGGAAGGGGCCCATCCGGTCGCCGACGCCTGCGACTTCGCGCGCTACTGCTCGGGACTGGACTTCTGGTCGATCAACGACCACGCCGAATCGCTCACTCCGCGCCGCTGGCGCGAAACGGTCGAAACGATCCGCCAGTGCAACGAGGTCGCGGGAGACCCGACCGACCCCGACATGGTCTCGTTTCTCGGTTGGGAGTGGACCCAGGTCGGTCGTACCCCGGACGATCACTACGGACACAAGAACGTCGTCCTAGCCGACACCGAAGACGGCCGCATCCCGACTCGTCCGATCGCGTCGATCAGCTTCACCTCGCGCGCGATGGCAGCACCGGCGGTCTGGGGCCTCGGAGCGCTGGCGGTGCTCGGCGGCGGCGGACGCATGTACGACCTCGCGCGACACTTACAGGACCGCGCCGAAGTGCCGCCGTGCGAAGAAGGAATCCCGGCGCCTCAATTACCCGACGACTGTATCGAAGGAGCCGCCACGCCGGCGGGGCTCTTCCGCAAGCTGGGCGAATGGGATCAACGCTCGATCGTGATTCCGCATGGGACGAGCTGGGGATTCTACACTCCGCCGGGATCGACCTGGGACAAACAGCTCGGCAAGGGCATGCACGACCCCCGGCGACAGACCTTGCTCGAAGTCTTTTCGGGTCACGGCAACTCCGAGCAGTATCGCGACTGGCGCGCCGCCGATTGGAGCAGCGGTTCGCCCACATGCCCGGAGCCCTCGGGCGACTACGTGCCGACATGCTGGCAGGCCGGCGAGATTATTCGCCAGCGATGCGACGAAGCCGGTCTCGGCCCCGAAGAGTGCGACAAACGCGCCGCCGAGGCGCGCGAAATCGCCGTCGCTCACGGCAGCCAGGCCCACCTCACCGTCGGAGCGAGCGAAGTAGAGGACTGGGGCGGCGCCGGCCAGTGCCACGACTGCTTTCAGCCCGCTTTCAATTTTCGTCCGGGCGGTTCGGCTCAGTACATCATGGCGTTGACCAACTTCGACGACCCGCAGCGGCCGCGTCGCTTCCGTTTCGGTTTCATCGCGTCGAGCGACAACCACACGGCGCGTCCGGGTACTGGATACAAGGAGTACGACCGGCGCGAGATGACCGAGGCGACCGGGGCGATGGACGCACGAGCGGCCGAGTTCGTGCGCCCCGAATTCGGCGAGCGCGAAACCCGCGCCAAACCCTTCGACGTCGACAATTACCAGGGGCTCCCCTTCAACCTGCTCGAAGCCGAGAGACAGTCGTCGTTCTTCCTGACCGGAGGCCTGATCGCCGCTCATTCGCACGCGAAAAACCGCACCGCGATCTGGCAAGCGCTCGACCGGCGCGAGGTCTACGCCACCAGCGGGCCGCGCATCCTGCTTTGGTTCGACATGATCAGCAACGAATCGCCGCTGCCGATGGGCAGCGCCGTCGAGCTCGATGCCGCCCCGACGTTCCGCGTCAAAGCGGTCGGCTCGTTCGAGCAAAAGCCCGGCTGCCCCCAGCACACCCTCGACGCGCTCTCGAGCGAGCGGCTCCACCATCTCTGCCGCGGCGAGTGCTACAACCCGTCCGACCGTCGCCGCAAGATCACCCGCATCGAAGTCGTCCGCATCCGCCCACAAGCCCGCGCCGGGGAGCCGATCGCGCCGCTGATCGACGACCCGTGGAAGGTCCTCGCCTGCCCTGGAGACCCGGCAGGCTGCGACGTGACCTTCGACGACCCTGAATTCCCGTCGGCGGCGCGCGACACCGTCTATTACGTGCGCGCGATCGAGGAGCCCAGCCAGGCGGTCAACGCCGCCAACCTGCGCTGCAAGTTTGACGACCGTGGAAACTGCATCGAGGTCGACCCGTGCTACGGCGACTACCGCACCGACTACCAGGACGACTGTCTCGCCGAAACGGAGGAACGCGCCTGGTCGTCGCCGATCTTCGTCGACTACAAGCCACCGATCGTAGAGAGCGAGACCACCGCCCTCGAATAGGATCTCACCACAGAGACACAGAGGACACAGAGATCTCTGGGGACAAAACCCACTTCGGAATTGCTCGCGAACCGTCTGCGCAACGCGAATCGAGCATGTCCGAGAAACTACACGGGCAAGCCCCGATAGCACGTCGCAAGACGAGACTCTCTGGCTTCTCTGCGCCGATATGGTGAGTACATTCCCAGGAGAGTCTGGAATCAAACGGTGACCAGCGATAGGCTGCGGTTGTGTCGATCACCGCCGTTCAATCTCTGGATCAGAGTTCTCGCGGGTCGGGTGAAGTGGGGCGCTCGTGAAGCCGCGTCAGCTTGCAAAACCACACCGAGGAGCAACTTGCACGAGCGGTCTTATCACGCTCGCAACTGCGCTCGTGGCCACGCTCACCACCGGCGGGTGCGGCGACAGCAACTCAGATTCCACCGCGGGGTCAATCGACTTTTCGCGTGCCAGCATTGCTGCGACCGTCAGCGAG
>JANQHZ010000412.1 GCA_028282445.1 Candidatus Binatia bacterium
GCAATCCCCTGGGTATCGAGCGCGATGCGTCGCGACACCTCGCCGCCCTCGTGCAGACGGAATACTTCCGAGCTGATCGGCGATGCGACCCAGATCGCCCCTTCGGCGTCCAGGCAGCAGCCGTCCGGGATGGCTTCGCCGGTCGGTGCCCAGACGCGACGGTTGGAGAGCGATCCATCGTCGGCGATGTCGAAGGCGGTCATCTGTGCGGCGAACGTTTCGCCGACGATGAGCGTCTTGCCGTCCGGAGTGATGACGCTGCCGTTGGGAAACATCAGATCCTCGGCGGCGACGTGAACGCTACCGTCTGGGTCGACCCGCGCCAACGAGGTCGGCACCATGTCGGAGCCGCCTTGGAGATCGGCGCCGAAGTTGCCGACGTAGGCGCGGCCGTTGCGGTCTACGACCATGTCGTTGCAGTGCCAGGTCGCGATATGGCCGAGATCGGCGACCTCGACGAGGCCGGTGGGGTCGAGTCGCATCAGCTTGCGATCGCGCATCGACACGACGAGCAGGCGACCGTCCGGGAGCCAGCCGAGACCGGACGGATCGTTCGGCACCTCGACCACCGTCTCGGTGCGGCCCTCGAGGTCTACCGTCATCACCTTCTGTGAGTGCATGTCGGAAAACCAGAGCTTGCCCTCGCGCCAGCGCGGGCCCTCGGGAAACGCGAGATCGTCGAGCAGTACTTTTGTTTCACCCATGGCGCGGGATTTGATCATAGACCGCCGCCCGCGGTCCAATGCCGCGCGTGGAGCGATGTGCTATCGGGTTCGGTCGGATGCGGAGTTTCGTCTCAAAGTTCCGAGGGACCCGGTGAGGCCTTCAGGCCAGGGCAGTCTAGCGCTTCTCCGGCTAGTGGGCTCGCTCGCGGTAACGTTGCTGGTGCTCGGATTGGTCGCCTCTCGGTTCAGGATCGAGACCGTGGTTGATCTGATGGACCGCTTCCGCGCGGCGAATCGACCCGTGAAGGGGATCACGATCGAGTCGGTCGAGCTCGCGGGCGATCGCCGAGCGGCGATCGTCACACAGCGCCGGCGGGTTGCGCTCCGCAAGGTTCCGGTATCGGCCGGAGCGATTCTGCAGTTCAGCATCGGTGTCGACGGGCGCGATTGGGGTGGACCTGGAGACGGCGTTACCTTCAAGCTGCACGCCAAGCGCGACAAGAAGAAGCAGCTCTTGTTCACTCGTTATCTCGACCCGAAGTCGCGTTCGGGCGACCGGCGATGGATCGACGTCGAGATCCCTCTTTCCGAGGTCGTGTCGGAGACGCTCAACCGGGGCTCGACGGTCGATTTGGTGCTGTCGAAGTCTGCGGGGTTTCGCGGCGACGAACGCGCCGATCGTGGCTTGTGGGGCGAGCTCCGGGTCGTCGAGGCGCGCTGGCAGTGGCCTTGGCGACAGCGTCGGCGACCTCCCAATGTCGTGTTGATCTCGCTCGATACGCTGCGCGCTGATCGCGTCGGCGCGACGACCGAAAAGGGGTCGATCACACCACGCCTCGACGCACTGGCAGCGGACGGATTTCGCTTCGACCGCGCCTACGCGCCGGCCAATCACACCCTGCTTTCGCACATGTCGCTCTTGACCGGTCTCTACCCCAACACGCACGGAGTCCAACGCGGCGCCAACGACGGCGGCAGTTTGGGAGTCAAAGGGCTGGAAGAGGACCGTGTCACCCTCGCCGAGACCCTGCAGGCCCACGGTTACGTGACCGGGGCCTTCGTCTTCGACTGCGTCTGGCTCGACGAGCGCTACGGCTTTGCCCAGGGCTTCGATCGCTACTCGATTCTCTCCAAGGGTGCCGCGAGGGCGGCCGACGGCGACATTCTGCCGTGGTTGGACATCAACCACCGAAACCCGTTCTTCCTTTTCGTTCACTTCTACGACGTGCATTCGGATTGGTCGAAGCTGCCCTACGACGCACCGGAGAGCTATCTGTCTGAGTTGCGTGCCGGCTACGGCGGCGACTTCGACGGTTGCGGCGAAGGAGCTTGTGCGACGCGCTACCTCAAGCAGCTCGATCGGCGACGGGTGGAAGTCTCGCAGCGC
>JANQHZ010000413.1 GCA_028282445.1 Candidatus Binatia bacterium
GCATCCGCTACTGAGAGCAACGATGGGTCGACGCCAGCCGAGAATCATGCTCGTAGCCCCTTCGTTTCATCCATGGGACCTGGGACACTACCTACATACCGAGCTGTGTGAGCGAGGCATCGAAGGCACCATCTTCCCGTACCGCTCCTTCCCATCACGAAGCGAGACCAACCGAGAGCTCACCGCTGCCGTGCGTAAACTCCGCCCCGATCTACTACTGGGGCTCAAACTCGGCCGGATCGACCCCGAATCGCTAGCGTCGATTCGGCGCGCCGGCACCCGCGTCGGCTTGTGGTACGTCGACTGCTTCGACGCTACGGTGCCGAGACAGATCGCCCGATTGCTCCCAGAATGCGACCTATTCCTGACCAACGCCTACGGAATGATCGAGAAGTACCGCCTCCACACCGACGCGCCGATCTACTGGGTCCATGAAGGCGTGCACCTGCCGGCGTTCCGTCCGACTCCGGTGCCGTCCGCCCAACGCGGCATCTACAACAGTGAGGTCGCATTCGTCGGCAACGTACTTCACCCGCCGGTATCCGACCGGAGGCTCGCGCAGCGTCGACTCCGCCTGCTTCGTAGAGTCGCCGCGAGCTTTGACCTGAAGATCTGGGGGCCGCAAGGAGACTCCTCGATCCATCGCCGCTGGCGCAAGACCGGAGCTCCGTTGATCGAGTGGCCCGCCTACAACGGGGAGCTGGTCAAGATCGCCCACAGCGCGCGGGTCGTGCTCGGGCTCAACACGGTGAACACAGTGGAACGCTATTTCTCGAATCGAACCTTCCTCACCCTGGCGGCCGGCGGCTTTCACCTGACCCACTACGTGCCCGGTCTCGAAGCGATGTTCAGGAATCACGAACACCTCGTCTGGTTCTCGAACGACGACGAATGCCTCAAGCTCCTCGACTACTATCTGCGCAGAGGTCGGCACAGGCGCCGAATCGCCGAGGCGGGGCGACGCTGGACCCGCTCGCGCTACAGCATGCGACGACAAGTTGGCCGAATCTTCCGTATCCTGGAGAAGCACGATGTCTGGTGAGCCAATCGTATCGATCTGCCTGGCGGCGTTCCCCGGCGCCCACCGAGCGCTCGCCAGCCTGGCCGCAACCACCCGCTTGTCGCGACACCTATCCATCGCCGAAGCGAGGCCGGGTGGACCTGAGATCGACTTCTTCTGCGCGCATCTGCGCGAACGGGGACCCAAGCTGCTCATCCTCGGAGGCTGGAGCGAGATCTACGACCCATTCGTTGAGATCGTCAGCCAGGCCGGCGGCCAAGTCGCAATCTACTGGACCAGCAGTGGCGGGCAGACCGATATTTCCCGCGAGGTCGGCAAGCTCGATCGCGTCCTACGGCATTCGGCTGTCGGTCGGATTCTGTGTGCCAGTGCCGATCTTGCGCACTCCTTGCGCGGGGCCGTCGACGCCGCCCACCTGCCGGTGACGCTCGACCTGCGGCGCGCGCACATACGCGGCGGTCGCGAGAAGGCCTGTCCGACGGTCAGCTTCTTCTTCCCCTGGCGCGAGGCCCGACGCAAGAACGCGCTCAACGGACTGTTGGCCGCAGCCAGCCTGGGCAAGAGGATCCGCCTGCACCTGAACGGACTCAGCGAAGAGCCTGACTACCGCGCCCTGCTCGAAACCCTTCGAATCCCACATCGAGACCTCGGCTGGATGGAGGAGTCGGTCTACCGAAGGGCCCTTACCCGGATCGACATTGGACTTCAGCCCTCGTTCGCCGAAACCTTCGACTACGTCGCCGCCGATCATCTCGCCCGAGGCATTCCGGTGATCGGATCGATGATGGTTCCCGCGATCGCCGAGCTACCCGCCGCGATCCGCAAGTACGTCGTCGTCCCCAACCCCGACGCGGCCGGACAAATCGCCGAACGGCTCGAGCGCCTCGCCGGCGACAGGGACCTGCGCGATCGCGTCGGCAGGGAGGGCGCATCCGCTCTCTCGCGGAGCAACCACCACAACATCGCAGCAGCGGCGGCGCTACTCGAAAGCCTGCTAGCTAGCTGACCCAGCTCCGGGCACTTGCGATCGCAATCGGCGAGCGGGTATCTCGAAGCCGACTCGAGGGGTCGCGCACGCGATGGGAATCAGAACTGGAAAAGCGAAGCAACTTCCGATCGGCTCGTACGTCGTGCGTCCGGAGATCGCCCATCGCGAAGTCGAGGGACAGATCCTGATTCTCACGCCGCTGCGCTCGAGCCTATTCACCCTGAACGGCAGCGCCGCGCTCCTCTGGCCCGAGCTGGTCGACGGATGCAGCCACATCCAGCTCGTCGAGTCGATCGTCCGCGCCTACGACATCGAGCCTGCGCGTGCCGAACGCGACGTCAGCGACTTATTGCGAGACCTTCAGGCTCGCGGAATCGTCGCGCGACGGCGACGATGAAGATCCTCACCGTCTTGAACGTGGGCTATCCGCTGCACGGCGGGGCCCAAATCACGCACCGCACATTTCTCCGCAAGCTGCACAGCAACTTTGGGCACGACTGCGTCTACGTCGACTACTGTCCGCACGGCCGTCGCCCCCGTCAGACGGCTGTACCGGAACTGGCGTTTCGCGATCTCGAAGAGCTCAAACGGATTCTGGTCGCCCAACGACCGGATGTCGTCATCTCCGCTCTAGACATCCAGCATCGCGCGCTCGAGCTGACACAGCGGCTGGGCCTCGCGACCGTCGCCTACCAGAACAGCTTCGAGTACTGCCCACCATCACCCGCCGAGCGCCGCCGGTGGCTACTCGACGAACAACGCGCCTACCCG
>JANQHZ010000416.1 GCA_028282445.1 Candidatus Binatia bacterium
ACGTCCACGTCGCGAAAGCGGCAGGCCGGCGACGAATGACCGACTCTGATCACCTGGTTGGGCTCTCCCTTTCCGCAGAACGGGGTCCCGAGCACCTGCACCGTGCCGCCGTTTCCGACGCGCTCCAGGTTCCGCCAGAAGGTCGCGGATACACCTCGGTAGTTCGGGTTCTTGACGACCTCGGCGAGCTCCCCGTCGCGAATCCGACGGGCGTACTCGCAGCCGAACTGAAACTTGTTGCGGGAGTCGTCGATCGACCACGAGCGGTTGGTCTCCATGTAGACGCCGGATTCGATACCCTCGAGCAACTGGCCGAACGTCGCGTCGCCCGGTTCGACGTTGAGGTTCCCGATGCGATCGATCGGTGGGCGGTTCCACCCGTTGGCCCGCGAGTTGGCAACACCGGGCGCCGCGGCACGCGCCTGCGATCGGGCGCCCCCCAGGGTCCTGACCAGGATACCGTCGCGAATCACGTGCAATCGCTCGGCGGGCTGACCCTCGTCGTCGAAGGCGCACGACGCCAATTCGCTCGCCACCGACGGGTCGAAGGTGACGTTGAGTCCGGGCGAGCCGTATCGGTACTCGCCCACCATGTCGAGCGAGACGAAGCTGCCGCCCGCGTAATTGCGCTCGTCCCCGAGGATGTGGTCGAGCTCGATCGGATGTCCGATCGACTCGTGAATCTGAAGAATCATCTGGTCTGGCGCCAGCACGACACTCATCGTACCACTCGGGCAGTTCTCCGCGGCAAGCAACTCGCAAGCCTGGTCGCGGAGCTGCGCAGCGCAGCTCCAGAACCCGACCTCCGAGGCGATCTCGAGTCCCCCCTGGCGGGCGTGCGCTTGTCCTCCGAAGGTACGCGTCTGGCTATCGCGGCGATCGCCCGCCGTCGCGCGTGCCATCGGTACCAAGTAGTCGAATCGCTGTCGGGTCTCGCCACCGGCCGACCCGACGACGACGGTGTCGACCGCGGTGCGCCAGAGCGAGGCTTCCCAGTCGACGATGGTCGGATGGGCCCCCAGCGCCCGCGATAGCTCGAGCAGGCGATCCGTCTTATCGGCTCGCGAGACGGACTCCCACGCAATCTCGACCGGGGACCGGTAGACACCGCTCAGCGGCTGCGGCAGCTGCCCGTCCGATCCTGCGGTCGCCGCAGATCGTTCGGCCCACCTGCTCGCTCGATCGAACGCCGCGTTCAGACCGACGTCGCTCAACTCCGACGTCGCGCCGTAACCGACGCCTCCGTCGCGCTCCACAGTGATCATGACGCCGTAGTCCTCGCTGCGCCGACACGGCTCCGCGACGTCGCGCCGCACCGACAGCACCTCGTCACTTTGCCGAACGACCCGAACCATCCAGCCGTCGCAAGCTCCGACCGCCTTGCGCGCCGCCGCCGCCACGGCGTCCAGAGAATCCGTCATACTCTACTCTCTATGCGCGGAGGGGTGCTTGCGCCAGTAGCGGCCAACTGCCGCAGCGGCATTGCACGAGCGGCGAAAAGCCCATCTTGACTCTCCACCGGAGTCCCCAGATAGTCGCACGAATTCCCCAGCGAGGATTCGAGCTATGAGCGAGGCAAGCGGCGACAAGCCGGTGGTGGCGGTGGTAGGCGCGACGGGCGCGGTCGGAGAGGTCCTCCTGGGAATTCTCGAGAAACGCAACTTCCCGGTCGCGGATCTCAGACCGCTGGCGAGCGAGCGGTCCGCCGGTAGCACCGTGACCTTTGCCGGGCGTGAGTACGAGGTCAAGGTGGCCGAGCCGTCCGCCTTCGACGGCGTCGACTTCGTATTCTTCGCCGCTACGGGGTCGCTCTCCAAGGACCTCGCGCCCGAGGCAGCCAAGCGCGGCGCGGTCGCGATCGACAAGTCGAGCACGTGGCGGATGGACCCGGATGTCCCGTTGGTCGTACCCGAGATCAACCCCGAGGCCCTCCGCCGGCACAAGGGCATCGTTGCATGCCCGAACTGCACCACCATCGGATTCGTGATGGCGCTCGAGCCGCTGCGCAGAGCTGCCGGCCTACAGCGGGTCGTGGTCACGACGATGCAGGCGGTGAGCGGAGCTGGGCGTCCAGGACTCGACGAGTTGAGTGGGCAAGTGGCGTCGATCGCGGCGGGACAGCCCCCGGTAGTCAAGCAATTCGCCGCTCAGATTGCCGAAAACGTAGTGCCCCTTTGCGAGAACTTCCGTGAAGACGGCTACTCGACCGAAGAAGTGAAGCTACTTCATGAGACCCGCAAGATCCTCGCCATGCCCGAGCTGGCGGTGACGATGACCTGTACCCGCGTCCCGGTGCCGATCGGCCACTCGGCGAGCGTCCTGGTCGAGACCGACCGACCGCTGTCGCCGGAGGAGGCGCGTAAAGCGCTCGCCGATTTTCCCGGCGTCGAAGTGGTGGACGATCCGAAAAGCGGCGTTTTCCCTACTCCTGCCGATGTCGCCGGGCGGGACGAGGTCTTGGTCGGGCGAGTACGCAAGGACCTGGGTAGCGACGGCCTCTGGTTTTGGCAGGTCTCCGACAACCTTCGCAAAGGCGCCGCCACCAACGCGGTGCAGATCGCAGAGACGCTGCTCGCACCACGAGGATGAGCCCTCGCCCGGCCGTCCGCTCGCGGCCGAGGACCAACGCCTGGGCGTGCCGACAGGGGCGGTCCGTATTGATTTTCCCGACCGACCCGCCTTATCTTGCCGAATTGCCGTTCACAGTTAGTTTTTGGATCTCTGCAACAAGCTCGAGAACGCAAGCACGGAGGGTAAACACATGGCCAGCGAACCTCGCCTCACCACCGAAGAAGAGTCACGCCGCGTTGCGGAAGAGTCGCGCGAGCAGGAGTGGCAAGGACGCGGATTCCTCCGCGAGTTGTTTCTCGGCCAATTCAACATCGACTTGATCCATCCCTTCCCAGCCGGTGGCGAGGATCGCCCGGAATTCAAAGCCTTCTACGACAAGCTGCGCGACTTCCTGATCAATGAAGTCGACTCGGTTCAGATCGACGAGACGGGGGAGTACCCGGAGCACGTCGTCGACGGGCTGCGCAAGATGGGCGCGTTCGGCATGAAGATCCCCGTCGAGTACGGCGGACTCGGCTTCACGGTCTCGGAGTACTGCAAGGCGATGGAGATGATCGGGAGCTACGACGGTAACATCACCGCCCTGCTGTCGGCCCACCAGTCGATCGGAGTACCGCAGCCGCTCAAGCTATTCGGTACTCCGGAGCAGAAGGAGCAGTTCCTTCCGCGCTGCGCCGCCGGGGCGATCTCGGCCTTCGCTCTCACCGAACCGCACGCCGGCTCGGACCCGGCGAGCCTCACCACCACCGCCGAACGAGACGGCGACTTCTTCGTGCTCAACGGCGAGAAGCTGTGGTGCACCAACGGCACCCTGGCCGAGCTCCTGGTCGTCATGGCTCGCCACCCGGACACCAACCGCATCAGCGCATTTATCGTCGAGACGTCCTCGCCCGGCGTCAAGATCGAGCACCGCTGTCGCTTCATGGGCCTCAAGGCGCTCGCCAACGGCGTCGTGAGCTTCAAGGACGTCCGGGTGCCGGTCGACAACCTCGTCGGCGGCGAGGG
>JANQHZ010000431.1 GCA_028282445.1 Candidatus Binatia bacterium
AACCAAGATCGCGCTGCACTTCGTGAACTACCACAGCCGCCTCCCCATGATCAGTGCGTTGACCGCCGACCAGGAAGCGATCGACGCCGCGTCGCCCGAGGCGATTGCGGCACGCGCGGCGGAACTGGCGCCGATCTACGAATCGACCGGGCTCGACCCCGATGAGGCCGCCCAACAGGCAGCGGATACCGCGGCGATCGTGACTGCCGGGGAGTTCGCCCAGGAAACCTCATTCATCGTCGACTTCCCGGAGAACATTCAAGTGCTGGGGCTCAGCTTCAACACCGCACTGATCCGGAGCGGCACCCTCTTTTCCGGGGAGATCTCGCATCACTTCGACAGGCCCTACCAAATCAACCCCGAGGACGTATTCGCCGCCGCATTTTCGGTCGTCCTGGATCCGCCCGAGGACGGCGAGGTACCGGAGATCGGCCCCAATCAGGTCGTCAAGGGCTTCGTCGAGCTCGACGCCACGCAGATCGAGATCGGGCTAACCCAACTGTTCGGACCCCAACTCGGAGCGTCCCAAACATCGCTGTCGGCCGACTTCGGGTGGATCCACGTCCACGACATTCCGACGGATCTGCGTCTGACGGCGTCGGGGGTGACTTCCGCCGACCCGGGCCACTTCCCAGACGAGGACTCCTTCGGATATCGACTGATCGCCCTCATGAGATACGACAGCTTGTTCGGCGGCGTCGCGATGAGCCCGCGGCTGATCTGGGCACACGACGCCGTCGGTGTAACCCCGGGACCGGGAGGCGCATTCGTCGAGGACAGGATGCTGTTGAGCCCGGGGGTTGCCTTCGAATACCGAGCCACCTGGACGGCGGATCTGAGCTACTCGACGACTTTCGGCGCCGGCCGTTTCGACACGCTCAACGATCGGGACTCGATCCGTTTCAATCTTTCCTTCAACTACTGAGACTGCGGCATGTTGAAATCTCCCCTCCTAGTAGCACCATCACCCGCGCAAAGATCTTGCTCGCGAAGACCGAAAGATCGATCTGCCCGTACGGTGTGCGCAGCCATGCTGCTGAGCTTGCTCCCCGTCCTAACCTTGCAGTCGACCGCGGCGCTGGCACAGGACTCCGCTGGCGAGGCGTCACGCTTGGGCGGCGACGAGCTGACGCCGATCGGCGCCGAGAGACGCGGCAATGTTTCCGGGACGATCCCGCCCTGGACCGGTGGGATCACCAGCCCGCCGCAGGACTACACACCAGAGCAGCGGCATCCCGATCCGTATCGCGAAGATCGCATCTCCTTCACGATCACTGCTGCCGACCTCGAGCGATACGCCGGGAATCTGAGCGAAGGCCAGCAGGCGCTCTTGCGCCGGTACCCCGACAGCTGGCGCATGAACGTATACCCGACACGGCGATCCGCATCGTATCCGCAGTCCGTGTACGATGCGATCAAGCGAAACGCCGCATCGGCCAGGCTGATCGTCGAAGGCAAGGGTGGAGTCGAGAACGCCCGCGTCAGCTCTCCGTTCCCTCTGCCGAGCAGCGGCGTGGAGGTCGTATGGAACCACAATCTACGCTGGCGCGGAGAGCGTATCAGTCGATTCGACGGCATCGCCGCAGTGACGCGCCGGGGCGCCTTTCGTGTGATCGTCGCGCAGCAGGAGATCGGGATTCCCTACGGAGGCAGCTCCGACTCCTCGTTTCGCAACAAGCACCCCAACATCATGTTCGCCGGCAAGACCAAGATCATCGCCCCACAGCTTCTTTCCGGCAACGGAAGTCTCATTGTTGAGCCGATCAACCAAACCCGCGAACCGAGAAAGATCTGGGCCTACAGCCGCAACCTACGACGGATTCTGCGATCGCCGTTCGACGGCTACGACGACCCGGCGCCGCACAGCGACGGTCTGATGACGGTCGACGAGCGAGGACTCTACAACGGAGCACCCGACCGCTTCTCGTGGACCATCCTCGGAAAGAAGGAAATCTACATTCCATACAACTCGTACCGTCTGCACGGCGCCGACCTGGACTACGCCGACCTCTTGAGACAGGGGCATATCAATCCCGAAAGAGCGCGCTACGAGCTACACCGGGTCTGGGTGGTGGAAGGCCGCTTGAAGCCCGGTAGCGACCACATCTACGCACGTCGGGTCTTTTACGTCG
>JANQHZ010000446.1 GCA_028282445.1 Candidatus Binatia bacterium
GTCCTGGTGGGCACGTATCGGCCTGACGATTCCCGTGACGAGGTCGATATCCGGGTCCGCCTGCCGAAGGATCAACGATCCATGCGCACGATGGTTATCGGCGGTGCTCGGCCAGAACGGCCTCAAAGTCGTCACCAGGCTGATGGGGCTGATCCTGGCGGTTGTCGGGGTCCAGATGCTGATCGAAGGAGTCCGGGGCGCCGTTGCGATGTCCGTTCCTGCCGGCGGTGCCTAGCGCGGCGTACCTTGCCGACGCCGACCGCGGTCGGGCGCTGGTCGGAAGGGCCGGCCGTTGAGCGAAGCCGCCTCAGCCAGGCGTGCTGCCGGCTTCGACGAAGGACAGGTAGTGCTCGACGACCTGCTCGGGCGCCTCCACCTGCGGGTAGTGGCCGATGCCCTGCAGGAGCACGACCTCGGCGCCGCGAATGCGCTTTCGGAAGATCTCACTCATGTGCAGGCCCGATACCGGGTCCTCCGGGCCGTTGATCAGCTTGAGCGGGATCTTCGCGTGTCGCAGAGCGTCGACCCAGCGGTCCCGGTGGGCTTTGCGGTCGTCGATGTAGCGGAGCAGCTTGTGGAGCAGCTGGTGACCTTCCCCGTGCTCGATCAGCGTCCAGAAGTCGCGCAGCTCTTGGCGGTTTGGCTTGGTCTTCGGGCCGAACACCCTGGAGAATCCTCGTTGGAAAGCCGATTCGGAGGCCAGCTTCGAGATCAATGGACCGAGCCGGCTGTGCAGCAGCTCTTGCACCAGCCGCGGTCGGTGCGCCTCCGGGAAGAGGCCTCCGTTCAAAAAGCAAACCGAACGAAGGCGCGTCTTCGCCCCGTTCTCCGCCTGTGCAGGGTCTCTGCGAGCCAGCATCTCCTGCGCCACCGAAACGCCGTAGTCGTGCGCCAGGACGTCGGCCGACTCGATTCCGAGGCGCTCGAGAAGGGCTTCCTGTAGGTTGGCTTGCTCGAGAATGTCGTAGCGATGCAGCTGCGGTTTGGCGGAGAAACCAAAGCCGAGCATGTCGGCGGCGACGACCCGAAAGCGCGACGTCAATTGCGGCCAGATCCGGTGCCAGTCCCACGACGCGGTCGGAAAACCGTGGATGCAGAGGAGTGCCGGTCCATCGCCCTCGTCACGGTAGAAGATCGGGTGCCCGCCGAAGTCGAACTCCTCGCCGGCTTGTCGCCAATCTTCGAGCTTCATCGGTCGGGTTGATCGTGGTCAGCGACCGGCTGCGGCCAGGAGTGCTTCGTCGTCGGCGACGTGCTCGGGGCCGAGCTCGGATATGAAGATCTCGCGTACCGACGCGGTCAGCTGGTCGATCGACAGATCCTTGAACGCTTCGTATGGTATCGCTTCCAGCACGCGGACGTGAATGGCGTGCCTGCCGCGCAGGACGAAGCCGCGCTTGGGCAGGGCCTCGGCCGTCCCCTCGACGACGATCGGCAAGATCGCCACCTTGGCGCGTTTCGCGATGGTGAACGCTCCGTGCTTGAAAGCCTTGAGTCGGCCGTCGGCGGAACGGGTTCCCTCCGGGAACATCATGACGCTACTTCCCTCGCGCAGCGTTTCGTCGCAGGCCTGCATCATCTCGTCGATACTCTCCTTGTCGCCGCGACGCAGTTGGATGTAGCGGTTGAGCCGCATATTCCACCCGACCGCCGGGACCCGGAAGTTTTCGATCTTGGACACCCACTTGAAGTGTCTGGACAGCCGAAACAGCACGAGTATGTCGAGCAGCGACTGATGGTTGGCCACCATGACGTAGGTGACGCCCGACTTGATCTTGTCGCGGCCGTCAACCGTGACCTGCCAGATCGGATTGAGCCAGGTGTAGAGCGAGGCCCAGAAGCAGGTGAACCGGTGGAGAATGACCAGCCGGCGATCGAACAACACCGTGAGTGCCCACACGAACAGCGCGACGGGGAACAAGGCGAGCGAGCTGACGACCAGGAATAGCCAGAAGACCGCCGAACCGATCCGTTTGATCAGCATGCCGGCATGTTACGCCTCCCTGCTGAGTTCGTCGAGGGGGCGGCGACCGACGGATGGGGGCGCAAAGAGTAGTATTCCCGCACTGGTGAGTTGTGATTTGGTGCCGGGCGAGTTGCGACGCGTGCTCGATCGAACGTCTGTTTGGGGCGGGCGCTTGTCGGATGTGAGGTGTGGGGGCGACGGAGTGGAGGCGCTCTGCCATGGGGCGCGCAAACGTTGGGGTCCCGCTTCGCAGTGGTACGTGCACGAACGCACTCCGCCTCCGCACCGCCCCTACACCGGCTCGGCCCGAACGACGTAGCGCAGGGGACCTCCAGGAGCGATCGCGTCGAAGGGGTAGCAGGTGAGGAGGGTCAGCGTCGCCGATCCCGAATCGTCGAGAACCTGGACTTGGTCGTCGTAAACGATGTGTCGCGCGGTGACGCGGAAAGTGCGTCTTCTACCGTCGGGGGTTTCGAGGGTCATTTCCTCGCCGGGCAACACGAATCGCAGGAACGCGAAGTGCGTGTCTCGATGCGCGCTGAGCACGCAGTTGCCTTCGCCTCCTGGGCGAGCCGTTCCGCTGAGGTGTCCGGGTCCGAAAGCCAGCGTGCGGCCGGTCGCCCCGGCCAGCACGATCAGATCGACGTCGCGTTCGGGAATCGTCAGGCGCGCCACCGGCCAAGTGTCGGCCCATGGCCAGGGCTTCACAGCCATCCGGCCGTCGATGGTTTCTTGCCAGGCGCGCCTCAACATGGCCTGCGCGACTTCGGCTTTGATGGGAATCCACGCCGCATGTACGGCGAAGGCTCCGCCGAGCGCGGAGATTGCGATGGCCGCGACGAGCCGGAGCGGTGAGCGCGATCGGATGAGGCGCTTCATGATGGGCTCTCCGAGGCGAGGCCGTGGGCGGGGCGCCGCCGTTGCGACGACGCCAGAAGGCCGCCGACGACGATCAACACGATCGCGATCAGTGCGTGCAAGGGAGAGGCGGTTGCCGTACGGGGCAACGACCCGGCAGGAAGGTTGAGCGGCACCAGGCGCTGTTGGGCGACGCCGGCCGGTGCGCTCGGGGATACGTCGACCGCGACCAAGCTGGTGTACTTCGTCACCAGGTGGTGTTGGAAAGCCAGATCCACGACCTGTGTGCGAATCTCGTCGCGATCGCCGCCGAGTGCGAGGTCGTCCATGAGAGAGTCGATCTCCCGCCTGGCCCACAGGCGAGCGATTCCTCGGTCGTCGGATGAATGGTGAGGCGCGGCAAGCTCCCGGATGATCGACCAGGGCCTTCCCCGCTCGATTCCCGCGACCTCGACTCGCTCCGGCCATTGGTGAAGGCGCGCGGTCAGGACGAGCGGCTCGCCGGCGTAGAGATCGGGAATCCTGCGGGTCGACACCTCGCTGGCGGCGAGACCTGGCCAGTCGACCTCGATGTCGGTCAGGGTCGCGCTCTCGAGCTTGTCGAAGAGCGAAGCCATTCGGTTCGAGATTTCGGCGGCGGCGCCGATGAAGGTGTAGGACCCACGTCCGAAGTGGGCGGCTTTCCGCATGAGGTGAGCGTTCGGTGCCGTGCCGATGCCGACGGTGAACAGGCGGCTGTCGCCGAGGTCTCGTGCGACTTGGGAGAAGATCTGCGCCTCGTTCCCCACTGCGCCATCGGTGATGAACACGACCTGCCGTACGTCGGCCAACTTGCCCTCGCTGTCGAGCGCGAGCCCGAGCGCTGCGGCGATATTGGTGCCGCCGTCGGCTTGAAGGCCCTCGACGAAGTCGCGCGCGCTGTCGATGCTTTCGGCGTCGGCCGGAACGCTGTGACCGAAGAGAGATCGAGCCTCGTTGTCGAAGTCGATCACGTCGAACCAGTCCCCGGGCTCGAGCTGGTCGAGCGCGAGCAGTAGCGCGGTTCGCGCATATTGGATCGAGACCCCGCCCATCGATCCTGAGCTGTCGATCACAAAAACCGCTTCGCGGGAGACGCGCCGAGCGTCGGGTTGCGGCAGAGTGGGAGGCAAGAGCATCAGCAGAGCGAAGGTCTCGTCGCCGATTTGCTCATAGAACGTTGCCGACTGCGGTGAGATTCCAGGTTCGGGTGTCCACACCAGAACGAAATCGCGGTCGGCGAAACTGTCGCCGCGCACGTTGACCAGGTGGACGTCTCCGAGATCGTCTGCCTCGATGAGATGGCTCGGACTGTACAGGTTCCGCAGCGGCAAGCCGGCGTCGAGCGCGACCTCAATCGTCAGTGGATGGATCGGCGCCATCGCTCGCGGGATGGCTCCGGCGAGGTCGTCGATCGCGTCCTGCGCTTCGCGTCCCGGCTCGTCCGGCGAGAAGCGAGTGGCGACGACGGTTGGGAAGCGCAGTCGCATCTCGCCGCTGTCGTAGCGTACGAGGTGCTGTAGCTCGATGTCGATCTCGACGATCTCGTTGGGGCCGATGTTGGCCAGGCTCGTTCGGAACACGTTCGCCCGTTCCTGCACGATCAGGGACGCCTTGGCGCCGGTGGACCGAGCCTTGTCGTAGATGCGGCGAGCCTGGGCGCGCTCCTCAATGCGTCCCTCGATCACTCGCGGGCCGACGTACACCGTCAGGTGATCGACCGCAGCGTCCTCGGGCAGCGGGAAGAGGTAGACTCCTTCGAGCCATGTGTCGCCCGGGTTGTGGAAACGTTGGGTCACGCGTGTGCGCGCGACGATGCCCGTCACGGTGACGTCGACATGCGTTTCCAGGAGCGGGGCGAGATCGCAGGTGGGGCCGTCGCAAAGGCGGAGGCCGAGGGGCTCTTCCTGCGCGGCGCCGGCGGCGGCGGACAGGATCCCGAAGACACCGAGGCTGATCAGCCGAGTGACTCCGGGCGGGCGTTTGCGCCCGTGGCGCGGTTGATTACGAGATTCCAAGGGTTCCTCCTCTCCGCCTGCAGGCGGTCCAGCGATGGGGTCTTGGCGATAGATACGAACGGAATCTCCAGGGGCGCGGCGAGCTCGTGGAATTCTCGCGGGCAAATGTGGCGATTGTGTGACAACGGCAGATCGAGGGGATCGTTCGGTGTACAATCTTCGCTATGAATCCCGCCCGGATCGCACTGGTCGACGACGAGGAAAGCATCCGTGAAACGGTTGGCCTGGCGCTTCGCAAAGAGGGGTACCTGGTCTCGACCTATTCGGACGGAGCCCTGGCATGGAACGACATCGAGCAAGCGATTCCGGACCTGGTCGTCGCGGACATTCTGATGCCGAGGATGGACGGTCTCGAGTTGTGTCGTCGGATGCGTGCGCTCAGCGACGACCTCCCGATTATCTTCCTCACCTCGCGGGACGATGAGTTCGATCGCGTTCTCGGACTCGAGCTCGGCGCCGACGATTACCTTTGCAAGCCGTTCTCGATGCGGGAGCTGCTGGCCCGCGTCAAGGTTTTGTTGCGGCGGCTGGCCTTGTTGCGGCAGCGCGGCGGCCACGAGCCGGAGGAGATCGTCGAGCTGGCCGATCTGCGGCTCGATCTACGTCGCTACCAAGCCACGTGGCGGGACCAGCTGCTGGCACTGACGGTGACCGAGTTCCTGCTGTTGCGCGCACTGACCCGATACCCGGGGCACGTCAAGTCGCGTGCGCAGCTGATGGAAGAGGCCTATCCCAACGACGCCTACGTCAGCGAACGGACGATCGACAGTCACATCAAACGACTGCGCAGGAAGTTCTCCGCGGTCGACGAAACGTTTTCCGCAGTCGAGACGGTGCACGGCCTGGGGTACCGGTACGCCGAGCCATGAGCGGGCTCTTGGACCGGCTGCTTCGCCTGCTGGCGCGGATCTGGATTCGACTACTCGCCTTCAACATCTTGCTCGTATTCCTCCCCGCCGCTGGGCTGCTCTATCTCAACACCTACGAGCGGCAGCTATTGGTGGCGCAAGAGCGAGAGATGGTGCAGCAGGGGCGACTGCTGGCCGCCGCACTGGCGGCGCCGGACGGGGTCGACCCCTGGTACAGCGAGCGCGTCCTGTTGCGACTGCACCGACGTCACCAGGCGCGCTTGCGCGTCATCGACGTCGATGCCGACCTGGTTGTCGATTCGAGCCGGCTCGGTCCCCTGCGCGAGCCCGGAGCCGAGCGCAGCTCGTCGGCGTCGGACGCTCCTCGCCAAACGGCGCTCTATCGGCTGGGCGCGTTGCCGTTCCGCCTGTACAGAAAACTCTTCCGCACGGGCGAGGA
>JANQHZ010000479.1 GCA_028282445.1 Candidatus Binatia bacterium
CGGCCGCCTCTTCCGGGGTCGTCGGCAACTTGCGCAACAACCGACCGATACGCAGGCCGAAGTCGCCGTTCTCGACTCCCTTCATGGTGGTGAGCGAAAGAACCTCGCGCACGCCATCGATCTCGCCAAGCGAGCGCGAGATCCGGTCGATGATCGCAAGCGACTCCATCGAAAAGACGTCGTCGGCAAAAACGGCGACGATGTTCGCCTCCTCGCTGCCGAAGTCGCGCCGGACCCCGTCGTAGTAGATTCGGTCGGCGTCTCCCGACGGCAGCAGATTGTCGACCGCGCTGTCGACTCGGATCCCCAGTGCGAAGAACCCGAGAACCAAGGTGATACCCAGCACGACCGCAACCGTCGTACGAGGTCGATGCAGGGGAAGATCGAGGAGGCGAGATACCATCGCCCCGCCATTACAGCCACCGACGGCGCGGTCAACCCGAACCCCCTCGGCGGTGTGACCGCCGGCATCATACCGTTTCGCCGACCTTCGCGCTCGGTTACCATGTGGGGCTCGCATCCGCTGGAGAACCGTCCCCCATGCCCGAAGCTCTCGATCACGCCTCTCTACGTATCGCCGTCATCGGCGCCGGACCGGCCGGCCTGGCCACCGGGCACGAATTGCTCGCGCGCGGCTTCACCAACTTCACCATCTACGAGGCCACCGACGCGGTCGGCGGGACCTGGCACATCCACACCTACCCAGGCCTCGCCTGCGACGTCTGGGCGCACTCCTACACCTTCTCCTATCGTCCCAACCCAGATTGGAGCGCGAGCTTCGTCGAGCAGCCGGAGATCGAAGCCTATCTACAGCAATGCGCGCGCGAGTTCGGGCTCGAGCCACATATCCGGCTCAACACGCGCATCGCGCGCGCGAGCTACGCCGTCGACGGGACCTGGACCCTCGAGAGCGACCGCGGGGAATCGTTCGAACACGATATCGTCATCAACGCGATGGGAAACCAGCACACCCCGCTCTACCCCGAAGCACCCGGCATGGCCGACTTCGCCGGTGACAGCTTTCACGGCACCCGTTGGGATCACTCGGTCGAGCTCGAGGGAAAACGGATCGCCATCGTCGGCTCGGCGGCGAGCGCGGTGCAGATCGTGCCGGAGGTAGCGAAGATCGCCGGCCACCTCACCGTCCTGCAGCGCAGCGCCAATTGGATCATGCCGCGCGGACGCAAACCCTATTCGCCGACACGGCGCGATTGGTTCCGCCGTTTTCCCGCCCTGATCCGGGCGACGCAGCGATTTCAGCGATTCCTGATGGGGTTCGTGCAACCGGCGGTGACCCTGGGCAACAAGCGGATGGACGATTTCGAAAAGCGCGCCAAACGCTTCATCGACAAGTCGATCCCGGATCCGGAGTTGCGCCAGGCGTTGACCCCCACCAGCCGATTCGGCTGCAAACGCGGACTCGTCTCGGACGACTTCTACCCCGCGTTAATGCGCGACAACGTCGAGCTCGTCGCCGAGGGGCTCGAAGCCGTTCGTCCCGAAGGCGTCACCACCGCCAGTGGGCGCGAGATCGACGTCGACGTCATCATCTACTGTACCGGGTATCGGATCCTCGATTTCGACCGGATCGAGGTCGTCGGCGAAGAAGGCCGCTCGCTGGCCGATACCATGGGCGCGGCCCCGATGGCCCACAAAGGGATCGCGGCACCGGGCTTCCCCAACTACTTCTTCGCGGTCGGCCCGAACGGCCTGGTCCTCAACGTCTCCTACTTCATCACCGTCGAGAAGAACGTCGAGAGTATCGTGCGAATCCTCAGCGAGAAGCAGGCCGCCGGAGCCCGCGCGATCAGCGTCAAGCCGGACCTTCACCGCGCCTACAACGAGTGGATGGATTCGCAATTCCCGCTTTTTTCTTGGGGTAACGAGTCTTGCCACAGCTACTACCGCAACGCCGCGGGACGAGCCCCCTTCCTTTTCCCGGGAGGGTTCGACGACTACGCCAAGCTGCACGACGAAGGCGGCCTGCACGAGTACGAGATCCGCTGAGCGGCCGGCGGACCGGCCATTTGCTTCGCAACCGCGACGGACCTACGACAGAGCCGTGTCCGCCGCCACGACAGCGTCCGCAGCGCCGATCCCGGTCGGGTTCCTCGGCTGCGGCTTCATCGCCGAGCTGCATGCGTCGATGCTCGCGGGATGTCGGGAGGCCAACCAGATCACCGCAGTCTACGATACCGACCGCGAGCGCTGCGCATCCTTCGCGACCAAGTGGGGCGCGGCGCCCGCCGCCTCGGAAGACGAGGTCTTCGACCGCTGCGAGGCCGTCTTCATCTGCACCTGGACGTCCGAGCATCGTCGTCTGGCCGTGCGTGCGGCCACCCGCGGCCGGCACGTATTCTGCGAGAAGCCGCTTGCCTTCGACTCGGCCGACGCCGCGGCGATGGTCGAGGCGGTCAAGCGCACCCAGGTCGTCAATTCGGTCGGCCTGGTACTGCGCTCGACCCCGGCGATGCGCACGCTGCGCGAGCTCACCCGCGACCCCTCGTCCGGTCGGGTCATGAGTATAGTGTTTCGCGACGACCAGTACATCCCGATCCAGGGGATGTACGCTTCGGATTGGCGTGGCGACCGCGAACGCGCCGGCCGCGGCGTCCTCCTCGAGCATTCGATCCATGACCTCGACCTACTCGAATGGCTGGCGGGACCGATCGCCCGCGTCGCCGCGACGCAATCGTTCTACCACGACATCGCCGGCATCGAAGATGCGGTGGCGGTGGTGGCCCAGTTCGAGTCGGGCGCCAACGCGACTCTGTCCACACTGTGGCACGATGTCACCTCCCGCCCGAGCCAGCGCCGCATCGAGGTCTTCTGCGAGCGAGCCTTGATCACGCTCGAAGACGAGTGGTCGGGCCCGGTCCACGTCGAGCGCGACGCGCCCGCAGGCGCGATCCGCCAGACGATACAGAACGACGAGCTGTCGAGCTGGCTCGAGCGCCGCGGCATCCAAAGCGACTGGCCGCACGACAGCTTCCTGCGAGCAATTCGAGAGGGCGGTAGCGCGACCCCGTCGTTCGCCGACGCGTTGCGCGCCCACCGCATCGCGGACGCGATCTATCTCTCAGCGGAGAACGACGGTCGCAGCTTCGCCGTACCCAAATAGCGACGAGCCGCCGCGCCTAATCGCTCTCGGAACCCCCGCGCACGGCGGTTGGAGGAGGAGCGCTGGTGTCTTCATGGCCCGCACTTGGCGCAGTTTCGGGCGCCGGCGCTTCCGCCGCCTGGCCGCTGCCGGCGACCAAGCGCAACTGGGTTTCGAGCTCGTCGGCGGTGAGGATTCCGTTCCGCTGAAGCGCTTCCAGCTTGGCGGTCTCTTCCTCCGTTGATTGCGACCAGGGCTCCGGAGTGTCCCCATCGCCTCGCGGCGGGTCCAAAAAGCGGATCGCGTGCAGGGCCGTGTACTCCAAGTCTTGGACCGACCTGTTGTAGGTCGGATGGATGAGGCGGGTGTTGCAGGGACCCGTTCGCTCGCGCAGCCGTCGCGCGGCCGGCTTGAAATCGAACGGAGAGGACGGCGGATTGGGATCGCGACAGGACTCGTCGCTGAAGTTGAGATTCTCGCTGTCGACGTAGCGGATCACGTAGTTTCGGTCGTCGAAGACGACCGCGATCGTCATGCGATGCTTGTTGCCGTTGAGCGATCGATCCGCCTCGATGACGCCACTGGTGCGCGGATAGGGCACCCAACCTTTGCCTCGCAAGAGGTCCAGAAGCGTTTCGCGGATCTGCCCGAGGGTCACGCCGTCGACAGCTTCGTGCGGCGTCGGCTCCATCTGGTGCATGACCACGATTTGCCCCGCCACGGCTGGCGAGACGGGCAACGTCAGGATCGAGAGAGCGACCACCGATCCGAGCAACCTTCCTGCCAAAGCCTGAGCCCGCGTGCGCCGCAACAGTTTCATCCAAGCCACCCTGCCAACCACTCGGCACCGATCGTGCCAGAGACTCGCAGCCGACTGCAACGTGATGACCGGATCGTCGGCTGGCCCTTTCGCCGCCGTCGGCATCTCGCTAGCCTGCTGGTCTGGCAATTTCGAACAAGGAGACAGGCATGGACCTCGAAGGCAAGGTAGCTCTGGTCACCGGCTCGGCCGTAGGAACCGGGCGCGAGACGGCTCTGGCGTTCGCGCGCGGCGGTTGCGACGTGGTCGTCAACTATTCGCGCTCCGCGCAGGAGGCCGAGGAGACAGCGGACATGGTGCGCCAGTTGGGCCGTAAGGCACTGTGCATCCAAGCCGACGTCGCGGACGATAAAGCCGTCCGCGAATTGGTGAAGTCCACCCTCGCCCAGCTCGAGCGCATCGACGTGTTGGTCAACAACGCCGGAACGACTTCCTTCATCCCCCACGGCGAGCTCGAGAAAGTCGGCGACGACGACTGGGACAAGATCCTCTCCGTCAATCTGAAGGGGCCCTTCTACGCGGTGCGAGCGGCGGCAGACGCACTGCGCAAGTCCGGCGGTGCAGTCGTCAACGTCTCCAGCGTCGCGGGCGTATCCGGAACCGGAAGCTCGATTCCCTACTGTGCTTCCAAGGCAGCGCTCAACAACATGACCGTGACCCTGGCGCGCGCGCTGGCGCCGGAGATCCGGGTCAACGCGGTCGCACCGGGCTTCATCGACACTCGGTGGTTCAAGCAGCTCGACGGCTACGAAGCGATCAAGGAGATGAGCGCCAACTACGCGCCGCTCAAGAAGGTCTGCCAGCCCGAGGACGTCGCCAAGGTCATCGTCGATCTCGCGACCTCCGACCTGATGACCGGCCAAGTGGTCGTGCTCGACGGCGGTATGACGATCGCCACCTGACGTCGCCGCGCCGGACGGCTCCGCATCATGCGCCTACACACGGGAATCTACCCGCACTGAGGACGCCGATCGTGCCGGCCCCGGGCCAACGTCGATGAAGCGAATCGCGATCGTCAACCGCGGCGAAGCGGCCGGGCGCTGTATCCGCGCCATCAAAGAGCTACGCCTGCGCGAGGGGGCGGAGCTCACCGCGATCGTGCTCTACAGCGAGCCCGAGCGCAGCGCCCCCTTCGTCCGCCAGGCCGACGTCGCGCTCTCGCTCGGTCCGGCGATGCGAACCACCCGCGATGGTCGAACCCGACCGGTCTATCTGGATCGGGCGCGAATCCTGGCCGCCCTACGCGCGACTCGGGCCGATGCGGTATGGCCCGGGTGGGGATTCGTCTCGGAGGACGCCGAGTTCGTCGCAGCCCTCGAAGAGCGCGGAATCCGCTTCATCGGTCCGCCCAGCCGCGTCATCAACGCGGTCGGCGACAAGATCGCCGCGAAGCTGTTGGCCGAACGCTCCGGTGTGCCGGTCACTCCCTGGTCGGGCGGCAAGATTTCCACTCAAGAGGCGGCGGCGACGGCTAGGCGCTTGGGCTTTCCGCTCATGGTCAAGGCCGCGGCGGGTGGCGGCGGGCGCGGCATTCGCGTCGTGCCGAGCGAGCAGGATCTCGACGCGGCGCTCGCCAGCGCCGCGGCCGAGGCGGCGCAAGCCTTCAACGACGACACCGTGTATCTGGAGGCGTTCGTCGATCGCCCCCGCCACGTCGAGGTGCAGATCGCGGCCGACACGCACGGCAACGTCTACAGCTACGGACTGCGCGACTGTTCCGTGCAACGCCGCCATCAGAAAGTGCTCGAGGAATCGCCGCCGCCGGGGCTGGCCCCGCAAAACGCAGCGGCGATAGAATCGGCAGCGGTGACGATGGCCGAGCGCTCCGGCTACGAAGGGGTCGGTACGGTCGAGTTCCTCGTCGAACGCGAAGGCGACGGCTTCTACTTTCTGGAGGTCAATCCGAGACTCCAGGTCGAGCACGGCATCACCGAGATGGTCGGTGGGGTCGATCTGGTCGCGACGCAGATTCGGATCGCTCGCGGCGAAGCGATCGCGCCGGCGCCGCAGGCGCGCGGCCACGCCATCGAAGCCCGGGTCTGCAGCGAGGACGCGCAGGCCGGCTTCGCCCCGGCACCCGGGACGATCACGATGATCGATCTGCCGACCGGACCTGGAATCCGCACCGACTGCAGTGCAGCGAGCGGCACCCAGATCCCGGCGGAGTTCGACTCCCTGGTCGCCAAAGTAATGGCGCACGGCCCCGATCGACCCGCCGCGCTCTCTCGTCTGCAAGCGGCCCTCATGGACCTGCGGCTGATGGTCGCGGGCGGCGCTACCACCAAGGGCTTCCTGCTCAACCTGCTCGGGCATGCGGAGATCCAGAATGGTGCCGTCGACATCGGCTGGCTCGATCGCAACCTGGCGCCGCTCACCGAGTCGCGCCTCGCGCCGCAGGCACTCATCGTCGCCGCGATTCTCACCTATCTGCGCGAGCGCGCGATTCAACGGCTCAACTTCTTCGTGGAAGCTTCGCGCGGCGAACCGCAATCGATTCCGCCCTCCGGCGGTCAGAACGTCGACCTGAGCTTTCACGGCGGCGTGTATACCGCTCGCGTGTTGGCGCTCGGCGATTGGCGATATCGAGTCGACCTCGACGACCGATCGTGCACTGCCGAGCTGCTCGACCAGGAGGACGGCGCCTGCCAGTTGGCGATCGGGGAGGAGCGATTTACCGTAGAGCACGCCGAGAGCCCGTCGCACCTGCAGATCGAAGTCGACGGACAACGCCACCTGGTCGGGCGCGACCGCGGCGGAGAGATCCGCGCCGGCGCGCCGTCGGTCGTGGTGTCGATCGACGTCGAGGTGGGAGAGCAGGTCCGCGCCGGACAACGCATCGGCGTTCTCGAAGCGATGAAAATCGAAATCGCCCTGACCTCACCGATCTCCGGCACCGTGCAAGAGATCCGGGCCGGCCACAACCAGCGAGTCGCGGCGGGCGACGTCCTGCTGCTGGTCCAGGCCGCGGACGGCCTCGGGCCGAGCGACGCCGTTCGAATCGAGCTGCCGGCCGAGGACGAAACCAGCACCGCCGCATTCGAAGACGCCTTCGGCCAGGATCGCTACGTCCGGGAACGCGCACGCCGAGGCATCGCCGGCACGGTTCGGCGAATCCTGCTGGGCTACGACGCGGAGGCGGAGGAGCTCGAGAAGATGCGCGATTTCTTCGACGCTCCGCTACCGGCAAACCTCGACGAGGCAGTCGTGCGCGAGCTCGGTGAGATCCGTTCTGCGATCGAGACCTTCGCCGACACGGAGATCTTGTTCTCACGGCAACTGCGCCCGACCGGCGACGGCGGCGCGGCTCGCTCGAACGACGCCGAGCTGCGGCTCTACCTACGCCGGGTCGAGGCCGCGGGGGCCGGCCTCGATCGGCAGTTCCGGACCATCCTCGAGCGCGCATTGCGCCACTACAAAGTCGAGGGACTCGATCCCGACGAGAGCCTGCAACGGGCACTGCTGCGAGTCTACGCGGCCCGCCGCCAGCGCGGCGATCGCCACCGCATCGTCGAAGCGATGCTCCGGCACCTATGGCGCCTCGTCCAGGTGGGGCTCGAGGTCAAGGACGATTCCACCCTGTCAAAGGCGCTCGGCACCTGCCTGGTCCTGAGAGGGGACGTGCCCGACGCTCTCGCCGACGCAGCCGCCGAGCTGCGCTCGGCAATCTTCGAGGCGCCCGAGGTGGAGCGCCGTACCGTGATGGCGGTACAGGCCATCGAATCGGCAAGGGAAGAAATCGAGAGCGACCCCAACACAGAGCGCAGCCACGCGATGGCGCGCGCCCTGGCAGACAGCGCGCCGCAGATCTTCGACGCCGCGATTCGCGACAGCGACTCGCTCAGCGGAAGACTGCTGGCCATCCAGGCGCTGGTGTTGCGCGCCTACACACCGGCGCAGTTGATCCACTTCGAGAGCAGCGCCATCGGGGATA
>JANQHZ010000515.1 GCA_028282445.1 Candidatus Binatia bacterium
CTGCTTCGTCACCGGCCACGGCGAGTCCGATCCGCGCGACGCCGATGAGCGCAGCGGCCTGTCCAAGTTGGCTCAGGCCATTCAACGCGAGGGCTTTGCCATCGATTGGCTCCTCACACTCGGCGACGGCGATGTCGACCGGACCTGTACGGTCCTCGCCTGGGTATCGCCGACCCACGATCTGATCGACGGTGAAGCCGATGCCGTGGTTGCGCATTTTCGCGACGGCGGGAGATCCCTCTTTCTGCTCGACCCCGGAACCCCGAAGTCGTTCGACCGCATGCTGGCCCGCCTCGGGATCAGAGCGGGAGACAACGTCATCGTCGACGAATCCAACCGTATGCTCGGCGCTTCGTCGTTCGTCCCGCAAGTCGATCGCTTTCGACCCGACGTGTTCCGCGATCGCTTGCGCGCGGCCGCGATTCTTCCGATCGCGCGAACGATCCGCGCCAACCCGGAAAAGAACGAGGCGAGTCGCGTGATCTCCCTGGCCGGGACGGGGGAAAGCACGTGGGCCTACACCGGCGTCTCCGAGGTGCCCGCACAAGACGTTCAGTTTCGCCCTACGACCGACGAACCCGGGCCGCTATCGATCGCCGTCCGCTCGACGGCCGCAAGCGACGGCACCACTCCCGCCGGGCAGGCGATCGTGGTGGGCGACTCGGACTTTGTCACCAACGATCACATCGACACGCTCGGCAACAAGGACTTCATGCTCGCCCTCATCGGCGTGCTCGCAGAGGACGCTTCGCTGATCGGCATGCGCCGCGAGGACAGCGGCGACCCGGAACGGCCGCTGGTCCTGACCGCGGCACAAACTCGCACCATCTTCTGGGCCGCGGTGATCGTGGTGCCCGGCATCTGCGCTGCGGTTGGCACGGCCTTGAGCGCCCTGCGCCGGCGTCGCCTGGGCGGCCGCTGATCCGATGCGCCGGCACCCGAGTCGCAAGATGCCCAGCAACCCGAGCTGGAACCGAGCACGCAACCGCGCGTCTTGGCGAAGTAGGCGATGAGTTGGCGCAACACGGGAATCCTGGCGATCGCGGTCGCCGTGGTCGGGCTGATCGCCTACCGCGACGTCGTCGGGGGGAACCCTGACGCGGGCTGGGACGCGGTGTTCGAAGAGCCGCAACCCACGCTACCCGCCGACGATATCGTCCTCCTGCTCGACCTCGACCCCGCCCGCGTCGAGGCCGTGGCGATCGACTACCGAGGCAAGCGCTCGCAATCGCGCCGCACCGCCTACGGTTGGAGCGGCACCGACCGTCCACGCGCCATCGACGACTTCGTGGTCGGACTCAGCGAGCTGGCAGTCATTCTCACCGTCGACGAGCAACCGTCGGATGCCGATCTCGACGGCTACGGACTCGCCGACGCGGTCGCCCGCATCGAGCTCGATCTAGACGGAGGTCCGGCGCTGACGATCGCGCTCGGCGAGCGCAACCCGAGTGCCACGGCGATCTACGCTCGCGCCGGCGGCAGCGACGCGGTCGTCCTCACCGGTGCGGTAGCGCTTTGGGATCTGCAAAAGGCCGTCAAGGCCATCTCTCACGACGACGCCGGCGAGGGTGAGTAGCGGCATCGCAAGCCATTCACTTGACTTCGCGAAGCTCGCCTCTAGGATTAGATGCAGTTATGCACATCGAAACTCTGAAAGTGTTCTGCGACGTCGTCGAAACCGGAAGTTTTTCGGTCGCGGCGTCACAGAATTTCATCACGCAGTCGGCCGTGAGTCAGCAGTTGCGAGCCCTCGAGACGAAGTACCACTGCAAGCTCCTCGAGCGCAGCCGGGGCGGGGCGAAACCCACTCCGCAGGGGTCGATCCTCTACAAGGCCAGTCGGGAGATCATCGACAAGTATCGCGATGTCGAAGCCGAGCTTCAACACAGTTGCGACGTGGTCGGCGGACACCTGCGTGTAGCGATTGTGTACAGTGTCGGGCTGCACGAATTGCCGGCGTACCTCAAGGAGTACCTGCGCACCTACCCTGAGGTGAACGTCCACGTCGAGTACTCGCGACCGAACAAGATCTACGAAAACGTCATTGCGCAGCAGATCGATCTCGGCATCGTCGCCTACCCACAGAAGCACCCGCAAATCGTGACCATCCCGATTCGCGAAGACACCCTCGTCCTCGCATGCCCCCCCGAACACCCACTGGCCAACGCCAAGAAGGTCCCCGTCGCAAAGCTCGAGAGTTTGCCTTTCGTCGCCTACGAGAAGGACATCGCCACCCGCAAGGCGACCGATCAGTTACTGCGCAACAATCACGTCTCGGTCGAGTACGTTGCCGAATACGACAACATCGAGACGATCAAGCGAGCGGTCGAGATCGGTCAAGGCGTTGCGATCGTCCCGCTGCCGGCGATCCGTCACGAAGTCGAGAAGGGAACCATCAAGATCGCCGATCTGGCCGACGAGAACTTGTCGCGACCGCTCGGCATCATCCACAAGCGCGGACGACACTTGTCTCCGGCGGCGGTGAAGTTCATCGAGGTCGTCAAGCGAGAAGACATCCCGCTCTGAGCACAGCGTCTAGGCAAACGCAGGCAACACCCGCTCGGCGATCAGCTCGAGCGTATCGGGGGCGTGAAAGTCTCCCGACAGGAACGTGAAGAAGGTTACGCCCTGGGCGACCCGTTTCTGCAGCTGTTCGACGACCTGCTCCGGCGTACCGCGGAATGCCGTATTCTCGAGATCGAAAGTCGAACCGAGAAAGGCGTTCGCCATCTCCCACCGCTTCTTGAAGTCGGCTTCGTCAGCGCCGACGACGATGAAGGATTGCTCCGAGATCTCGATCTCCGAGAAGTCTCGGCCGCGATCGTCGCAGTGGCGGCGCAGCGCATCGCGCCGCTTCTCAAACTCGATCGAGTGGTTGTTGGGACAGTTCCAGATGTCGGCGTGCCGCGCCACGACTTTCAGCATGTACTTCTCGCCGCCGCCCCCGATCAAGATCGGTGGGTGCGGACCTTGAGCCGGCGCGGGCCGGTTATACGCCTGGTCGAGGGTGTAATATTTGCCCTGGAAATCGGCACACTTCTCGGTGAACAGGCGCTTGATCACGTCGAGGCCTTCGTCGAGTTGCTCGATGCGTTCGAGGGTCGGCGGAAAAGCGTAGCCGTAGCCGCGGTACTCCTCGTCCATCCACCCCGAGCCGACGCCGAGGATCAGCCGCCCGTCGCTGATCTTGTCGAGGGTCGACGCCATCTTGGCCAGTAGCGCCGGATTGCGGTACGAGTTGCACAGGACCAAAGCGCCGAGCCGGATCTTGCTGGTCGAAGGCGCCAGTGCCGACAACAGCGTCCACGCCTCGAGATGGTCGACCTCCGGCATGCCGCGCTGCCACATGTGGTCGACGCAAAAGATCGAGTCGTAGCCAAGCTTCTCAGCCAGCAGTGCACGGTCGCGGTAATCCCCGAAGGACTGCCCGACCTGCGGATAGAACAAACCAAACTTGACGTCGCTCACGCGCCCCTCCTCGCGGGCAGGGCCCGCACCGTCCGACTCGGAAGGGATGTAGCGTAGCCCAAAAGCCGACCCTCGGCCAAACCGGGCACCGCGCCACAACCGGGCACCGCGCCCGCTGCTTGTTGATCAACTCACCCTTTGCAACACTGCGCCGCTGCATGAACGAGCCGGGCGACAGCAACCGCGAGCACGACCTCCCGCCCCTGCCCGGCCGCTTTTGGGACTTGGTCGGTCCTGGCGCGGTTCTGGTCGGGCTTTCCATCGGTGCCGGCGAGCTGATCGTGTGGCCCCGCGTCACAGCCCAGTACGGCGCCGCCATGACGTGGGCGGCGCTGCTCGGCGTCTTCTTTCAGCTCTGGCTCAACGTCGAGATCGGCCGCTACACGCTCGCTACCGGCGAAAGCGTCTACTCGGGGTATCGGCGGGTGTCGCACGCATTCTCCTGGATCTTTCTCGGTCTCAACCTCGCCGGCTGGATTGTTCCCGGCTGGGCGCGTGCGTGCGGCGGTGCGCTCAAGGTGCTCGCGGTCGGCCCGGACGGACCGGGCTCGGCTACGCTGTGGACCACGGTCACTTTCGCCGCCGTCGCCGGCGTGTTGTTCGGGCCGCAACGAGTGTACCGTTCGGTCGAACGCACCGTGCAAGTCCTGGTCGTGATCGTCACCGTCGGGTTGATCGCGATCGCGTTCACCGTCGCCGACGCCCAGACATGGCGAGCTCTGGCCGCCGGCGCCGTCAACTTCCCCTTCAAGGATCCCGCCATGCCCGGCTACGAGCTGTTCTCGGCGTTGGTCTTCGCCGGCGCCGGGGGAACCGCCAACCTCTTCTTTTGCTTCTACATCCTCGACAAGGGCTGGGGGATGGGAGCTCTGGTTCCGGAAGTGGTCAATCGCTTGCACGGAGACGACCACGCCCCCCACGCCGGGTTTCGGATTCGTGACAGCGAGGAGAACCGAGCTCGCTGGCGAGCCTGGATCCGCCACCTGACGATGGATCAGGTGCTCTTCTTCTGGCTGCTCAACACCTTCACCATCGTCCTCTTCATCGTCGGTGCGCTGGCAGTGCTGCATCCGCGCGGAATCGTACCCGGCAGCGAGCTATTGGTTTGGGAGGAAGCGACGATTCTGGGTTCGGTATGGGGCGGCTTCGGCAAGACCGTCTTCCTATTGGTCGGCGTTGCGTGCCTGTTTTCGACCCAGCTCACCGTGATCGACGGCGTCGCCCGCAGCTTCACCGACATCCTGCAAGGCACCTTTGGTTGGGCCCGGAAACGTTCGACCGGCGATCTCTACGCGAAAGTAGCAGTGAGCTGGATCGTCGTCGGTATCGGCCTCACCTACCTCTACGAGTCGATCCCGCCCTTCGTATTTCTGCTCAGTGCGGGATTCTTCGGAGGCATCGCCATGGCGGTGTACGCGCCATTGACCTTGTGGACGAACGTCACCTTGCTGCCCAAGGCGGTCCGCCCCGGTCGAGCGCGAATCGCGCTCCTTTCGGTCATCGCGCTGGTGTACGTCGCCTTTGCAATCGTCGCGACTTACAACTTGCTCTCACAGCTGTGAGCTCAGCGGGCGGCCAAAGACCGAATCTGCGCCCACAACTCGGACATCCCTTCGCCCGTCGTCGCCGAACAAGGCGTCACGACATGAACCGGTAGAGAGTCCTCGATTTCGCGCAAACGCTCTCCACGTTCGCTGCGCTTCAACTTGTCGATCTTGGTTGCGGCGACACAGCAAGGCACCTCGATCGCCGCCAGATAGTCGATCAAATCGCGGTCCTCCTCCGACACCCCTCGCCTGCAGTCGACGAGAATCACCACCCCGCGCAATTGCTCGCGATCGCCGAGGTAGGCCTCGATCAGCCGCCGCCAGGCCTCCTTGACCGGCAGCGGCACACGCGCGAAGCCGTAGCCGGGAAGATCGACCAGCACGAGGTCGTCGCCAATCGCAAAGAAATTGATCTGCTGGGTGCGGCCCGGCGTCTTGCCGACGCGCGCGAGGCTGCGGCGCCGGGTCAAGCGATTGAGCAGCGAAGACTTGCCGACATTGGATCGACCGGCAATGGCAATTTCAGTGACCGTGCCGGGCGGAATGCGATCCGCCGTCGCGGCGCCGGCGACGAAGCGCGCCTCGCCAACGCCATCCGAGCGTTTCGCGGCGCGCGGGCGCTTAGCTCCCGGCCGGTGTTTGCGTGGCCGGTTCGTAGCTTTCCCCGCTGAAGAAGATCGGTTCCTGGCCGGCCATCATCTTCGACGACAGCACCCAGGTGCCGCCGAGCGATGGGCTCAGGATGTACTGTGCCGCGTCGCTGTTGCCGACGGTGAGACCGTAAGCGAGACCGCCGACCAGTCCGCCGCCCAGTCCGTACAACAACTTCGCCGGGATGTAGAAGAGATTGGCGCCGATCGCTGCCATCCCGTAGCCGGCATCGCTGAGATAGGTCTCCGCCGCTTCGCTTCTGCCGACCGGCGCGACCGCCAGTACCACTGCAACCACCGCAACCGCCACCAACCTCGCCATCCCGCTCCTCCTACTCCTGCCGCACCACGGCTCCTGGGGGAAGCAACTCGAGCAGCTTCCCCAATGCACTCTCCAGATACTCCGGATCTTTGGACTCCAAGGTCAAGCGAACCTTGTACTCGGGGTTGTTCAGTTTCGGATACGATCCCAACAGCAGCTCCGGAAACGCATCCAGCGTCCGGTGCAGAGAATCGGCAATCGCGGTCTCCTGCTCGTTCACGTAGACGATCCGAAGGTAAAACGGGTCGGTGGTGAAGCGGCCGCGAATCGCCGAAACCTTCTCGCGAAATATCTCCGGGATCCCCGGCAGAATGTAGATGTTTTCGACCAAGAAGGTCGGAAAGCGGAGATTGCCGTCCTCGACCAACTCGGTGCCGTCGACGACATCGGCAAAACGCAGCTTCGAATCCGTCAC
>JANQHZ010000546.1 GCA_028282445.1 Candidatus Binatia bacterium
GGCGGCGCGGATGGACGAGCGAGAGAGCGTAGGAATGGTACGAAGGAGAATCGGAATGAACAGAGGGTATGCTGCAGCAGTCCTCGCGATCGTGGCAACCATGTCGCTTCACGGCGAAGCGCTGTCACAGCCGCCGCTTCCATCGTTGTCGTGCTTCTATGAGTGCAAGCCAGGGCCACTGGTCGATGGCGAACCGACGTTTCGCGAAATCACCACGTTGATGGTGGGCAGCTCGATCGGCGACATGGAGAGGTATGCGACGACCAGCGCCGGCTCGATGAACGGCGGTCCGGTCACGGCGACGCTCCGTATCTATGACGGCAACAGCAATTTGCGCGCCGTAGCCCTCACCGAGCTGACTGCGGGCGACGTCGATGAGGTCAACATCTGCGCGACGCTGCGAGATGCGCAGGGAGGCGATGGATCTTGCATCCCGGCCTTCGACGGGCCTTGCGAGCCGGACGGGGAATGCTGTCCCGGTCTCGAGTGCGTCGGGACCAACGGCTCGTCGCAATGCGCGCCACTTGCCGTTACCCAGGGCGCGGGGCCGGGCCCGGGACCGTCCGTCGGTATTCCGCAGGCCGGCTTGATTCGGATCGATCTCAGCAACGACGCCGTACCGCAAGCCACTACCTCGGGCGATAATGACGGTCCGCCACCGCCTCCCCCGGTGCACGTCTGGATCAAGAACATTCTCGGGCGTTTCGTGGTTGCCGAGGACGAACCCTTCGACGGTCGCGTCATCGGAATTGCCAAGACGCAGTGTATGGTCGGTCCCCCCTCGGATCGCCGTCCGCGGCGGCCGGACGTCGAGGCTGTGCTGGTGGAGAACACAGCGGACGGCGACGGCGGCCCACCATGCGGATCTGCCATCGCTCCCGAATGCATGGGGAGCTGCCCGGACGGGTTTACCTGCCGCAGCAACTTAGCAGTTGGCGACGCGACGACGAGCGGCTCGAGCGAATGCGTTTGTCGGTTCGACGACTAGCCCTTCTTCCGGCACGAGAGCGGGGGTAGAAAACCGGCGCTACGCACATTCCCGACCCATCGGCGTTGATCTGCGTTCGGCTGCGGTGCCACCAAAGGCGTTCCGCAGCCGCCAGCGTTCGCCTACCACTTCTGCAGTTGCGGCAGAACTTCCTTGGCGAACAGCTCGACGCTCGACTTCATTTCGTCGAAGGGCATGCCGCCGTAGTTGACGATCATGCTGAGCTCGAAGTCGCCGAGTAGGCCGCGGCGCGATTCGAACTTCTCCATGAGTTGGTCAGGGGTGCCGTAGCTCTGCACGTCGCAGTAGGTCTCGACGGCGGTTTCCAGGCCGACTTCGCGGAACAGGTCGCCGGCCGTGCCGTAGTAGTCGTAGCCCTTCACGTCTTTGAAGTGCTCGCTCATGATCTCGTAATGCTCGACGATGGTGAGGAAGTAGTTGGCCATGTACTCGCGGCCCTTTTCCTGGGCGACGGCAGGGTCGGGGTGGCAGTACATCAGGTCGCCGGTGAGCGGTGGCGGCGGCGCGCCCTGGTGGTTGGCGGTCCAGGTCTTGGTGAACGAAGCCCACGAGCCTTCGGCGAAGATCTCCCACGGCTGTTGTGAGAAGATCATCAGCCGCCCACCGAGCACGGCGGCTTGTTCGACCGACTCCGGCGACATTCCGACGCAGTAGAGCCGGTCTCGGAAGCCGGCTTGCGGTCGCGGCCGGATTTCCGTGCGCTTCTGAGGGTAGTACTTGCCGTTGCCTTCGATGAATCCGTTGTCGAGGGCGTCGACGATCATGCGCGCCGCTTCGTCGAAGCGGTCGCGTGACTCGCCCATATCGATCCCGAAGCTCTCGTACTCGCGCCGGGCCAGGCCGCGTCCGAGGCCGAGGACGGCGCGCCCGTCCGACAGGTAGTCGAGCAGGGCCATCTTCTCGGCGACCCTGACCGGGGAGTTCCACGGTACGATCACCGCTCCGGTGCAGAGCCGGATTCGCGACGTCCGTCCGGCCACCCAGCTCAGGTACTGAACGTTGTCCGGACAGGCGGAGTAGTCGTTGAAATGGTGCTCGGCGGCCCACAGCTTGTCGTAGCCGAGCTCTTCGGCGAGGTCTGCGAGCGCGAGCTCGGCCAAGACCATCTGGTCGTCCGTGGAGCGCCCTCGATAGTTCTGAAATATCGCCAATAGTCCGACATCCACCGGTGTATCCTCCTGGTTTTCGGTCGGTCCTGCCCGGCCGTACGGTGCACTGGCTATTAGCACGCACCGGTTGGACGGGATAGGGCGAAGCGAGGTCGTTGACAGCGTAAATTTACGCTGTAAATTCGACCGATGCCGCGCGAGCTCACCGAGGAAGAAGTCGGCGCCTTCCGCGCCGACTTGTGCCGGGTTGCCGTCGATCTGTTCGTCGAGCGCGGCTACGCCGGGGTGACGATTCGCGAGATCGCGCGGCGGATCGGGTGCAGCGCGATGACCCCGTACCGTTACTTCTCCAATAAGGCGGAGATCTTCGATGCGGTGCGCAGCGAGTGTTTCGCTCGTTTCGGCGAATGGGTTCACGCCGAGATGGCGACTCATCCGCCAGACATCGATCCGATCGAGCGTATGCGCTCGCTCGGGCGCTCCTACGTCAGCTTCGCCCTTGCGGAGCCGCGTGCCTACCGAATGATGTTCGAGGTGGAGCGCCTCGACCCATCGGATGCTTTCAACGAACGCGACCTCGACACCTGGTACCTCTTCCGAGACGCTACCCAGGCGGCGGTCGAGGCCGGGGCGGGGCATGGCGATCCCGAGGTGGTGGCTCACCTGTACTGGGCGGGATTGCACGGGATCGTCGCGCTCCATCACGCCAACCGCCTCGAGCTCGGCAAGTCGGTAGAAGACCTGATCGAACCCGCGCTGGCGCTATTCCTGGGGGAACCCAAATGAAGGCTCTCGTCGCGTTGTCGATGTTGTGCGTTTCCGCCGCGGCGGCGGAGCTGGTGCCGGTCGCGAGCCGTGTGCTGGAGCTGCAGCCAGGGCTCGAGGTCGAGGATCGCCTGGTCGGCCGCGCCATCAGCGCGCGGCGCAGTGATCTCGGTTTCGAACGCGGTGGCCGCGTCGATTCGATCCTGGTCGACGCGGGCGACCGCGTTGCGCAAGGTCAGCTGCTGGCGGCGCTCGATGTGCGCCAGCTCGAGGCGCAGCGCCGAGAGACCGAGGCGCGGCTCGCTGCGGCCCGGGCTGACCTGGAGCGCATCCGCGCGCAGCTGCAGCTGGCCAGCGCCACCCGGCGCCGCCAGGCGGATCTGTTCGAGCGTGGGGTCGCCGCGGCGCAAGAGCACGACGAGGCGGTCTTCGGTGAGCAGGCCTTGCGTGCGCAGATCGGCTCGGCGCAGGCGACCATCGGCGCAACCGAAGCGGCCCTGGCGAGTGTCGAGGTCGCCATCGACCTGGCGAAGCTGACCGCTCCATTCGACGGGGTCGTAACCGCGCGGCACGCCGACGAGGGGACGATCCTCGCCGGCGGGGCGCCGGTCTTATCGCTCATCGACGAGCGGCGCGAGGTTCGGGTCGGGGTTCCCGTCGGCAAGCGCGACGCACTCGAGATCGGTGCGATCTACCCGATCGAGATCGAGGGGCAAGACTACGATTGTCGCCTGGCGCGCATCGTCGATTCGGTCGACGCGGCGACCAGAACGGTCGAGGCCATTTTCGAGGTGCCGCCGGAAAGCGGTGCCGTCGACGGCGCGGTCGCGCGACTTGCGCTCGGCACCCGTGTCGACCAGGAGGGCTTCTGGTTGCCGACGACGGCGCTGACCGAGGGGCGCCGCGGCCTATGGTCGGTCTTCGTACTGGTTCCCGATGAGGGGGCCCATCGCGTCGAGCGGCGCGACGTGCAGCTGCTCTACGTCCGGGCAGATCGGGTTTACGTGCGCGGCGCGCTCGAAGCCGGCGAGGTGGTGGCAGTGGCGGGGATCGAGCGAGTGGTTCCCGGGCAACGCGTCGCGGCGGCCGGCGAGTGAGCGCGGGCTAGGATCGCCGATTCCAGAGGCCGCCGTCGATGCGAGCTCACCTTTTTCACAGCAATCCCAGGCTGACGATTCTCTTCGTCGGACTCATCTTGGTTGCCGGCGTTGCCTCGCTGCAGAGTCTGCCGCGTCAGGAAGACCCGACGCTGTCGCGTAGGTTTGCGACGGTCACGACCTTCTTTCCGGGGGCGACGGCGGAACGAGTCGAATCACTCGTGACCGATCCTCTCGAGTCCGAGATCCTCGAGCTTCACGAGGTGAGGGAAATCGTCTCGTCGTCTCGCAACGCGGTATCGATGCTGCGCATCGAGCTCGAAGACCACTATTACGAGGAGGACGTCGACGAGGTCTGGTCAAAAGTGCGCGACCGTTTGTCCGACGCGCAGGCAGTGTTGCCGCCGGGTGCGGAGACCCCGGAGTTCGAGGACCTCACCACCACCGCCGCGACCGTGGTCGCCGCTCTGATTTGGCGCGGCTCCGGGCCGCCTCAGGTCGACTTGATGACGCGCCTGGCGTCCGAGCTGGAGAACTCCCTACGCACACTCGCGGGCACCAAGGACGTCGAAGTCTACGGCGGTGCAGACGAAGAGGTCCGCGTCACCATCGACCCTGCCGTGCTGGCGGCGGCCGGGCTCAGTGTCGCCGATCTGGCGCGGGCGATCGCGGCCGCCGATGCGAAGGCGCCCGCCGGTATCACCCGCCGCGCGGACTCGGACCTGTTGATCGAAGTAGAAGGCGAGCTCGACTCGATAGCACGCGTCCGCGAAGTGCCGCTGCGTACGCAACGCGATGGTCGCTTGCTTCGCGTCGGCGACGTCGCCGAGGTCGAAAAGACGGTTCGCGAGCCGCCCCAGTCGATCGCCCTGGTGCACGGCGAGCGGTCGGTCGTGGTTTCGGTGACGGCCGAGCCCTCGCAGCGCGTCGATCGTTGGGCTGCCGTCGCGCGCGAGGTGGTGGCGGACTTCGAAGGTCGGATGCCGACCGGAGTCGCGCTCGAGACCATCTTCGACCAGAGCGTCTACACCGTGCAGCGCTTCGACACCTTGGTCGGGAATCTGCTGATGGCCTCGGCGATCGTCGTCATCGTGCTGATCTTCATGATGGGATTCCGCTCGGCGCTGGTGGTTGCGACGGCGCTGCCGCTGACTCTCGCGGCGGCGGTGGCGGAGTTCAACTTCACCGGAGTGCCGCTGCACCAGACTTCGATCACGGGACTGATCATCGCCCTCGGACTCCTCATCGACAATGCGATCGTGGTGGTCGAGGAATACTCGGCGCGGGTGCGCGAAGGCGTGGCCCCGGGCGATGCCGTCGGCGAGGTCGTCCACCTGCTCTTCGTCCCGCTTCTCGCTTCGACCATCACGACCATCCTGGCATTTTTACCGATCATCTTGATGCCGGGACCGGGAGGCGAGTTCGTCGGGCCGATCTCGGCAGGCGTCGGTCTGTCGGTGGCGAGCTCGTTCGTACTGTCGATGACGGTGATCGCTGCGCTGGCCGGGTTCTTCGTGCGCCCGAGTCGGCGACGCGACAAGCCTGCTTGGTGGCGCGACGGCTACTCCAACGACACCCTGACCGCCGCGTTCGGCCGCTTGTTGAACCTGTGCCTGCGGCGGCCGATCATCGGCATCGCCATCTCCATGGTGCTTCCGCTGTGTGGATTCGTCGCGGGACAGACCTTGGTCGAACAGTTCTTCCCAGCCAACGATCGCAATCAGTTTCAAGTGCAGGTGCGGATGCCGACGCAGTCGTCGCTGGAAGCCACCCGGGCGGTCGTCGAGAAGACCCGGGCGCTGATCGAGCAACACGACGAAGTGGTCGAGAGCCACTGGTTCATCGGCGAAGACAGTCCGCGTGTCTACTACAACATGATGTCGGCGGAAGACGGTATCTCGAGCTATGCCGGGGGGTTCGTGACGACTTCGTCGGCGAAAGCGACCGAGGAGCTGCTGCCCGGTCTTCAGCTCGAGCTCATGAAGGCGATCCCGATGGCCGAGGTCGCGGCCTTGCCGTTCGAGCAGGGGCCGCCGGTAGACGCGCCGATCGAAGCGCGGTTGTACGGTCCCGACCCCGCGGTTTTACGGCGATTGGGCGAAGAGCTGCGCTTGATCCTGTCGCAGACCGACAACGTAACATACACACGGGCCGGCCTGGCCGGTGGAACTCCCAAGCTGGTGCTCGCTGCCGATGAAGTCGAAGCGGAGCTCGCCGGTGTGAAGTTGCGCGACATCGCCGATCGCCTACAGAGCAATCTCGAAGGTGTGGTCGCCGGAACGATCATCGAAGGGACGGAGGAGATCGACGTTCGCGTCCGGGTGGCGGCGAGCGAACGCGCCGATTTGGAGAGCATCGACCTGATGCGTCTCGGCCCGCTGGCGGTGGATTCGAGCGAACGCTTCGGCGGCGTTTCGCTGGGCGCGGTGGCGGAGTTTCAGTTGGAGCCGGAGAGCCCCACCTTGGTTCGTCGCAGCGGGGTGCGCGTCAACAGCGTCAAGGCGCTGCTGATGCCCTACACCCTGATTGCCGAATCGCTGAAGGACTTCCAGCGTCGCCTCGACGAGTCGGATTTTGAGCTGCCGGCCGGATACCGATTGGAGTTCGGCGGCGAGGCGGAAGAACGCGGGGAGGCGGTTGACCAGCTGGCGCTGTTCGCCTTTCCGCTCTTCGTGGTGATGGCCGGTACCATCATCATGTCGTTCAATTCGTTTCGCATGGCCGGCATCATCTTCGTGGTCGCGCTGCTCAGCGTCGGGCTGGCGCTGCTCGGGGTGTGGATGTTCGGCTATCCGATGGGCTTCGTTGCGATCGTCGGAACGATGGGGTTGGTCGGACTGGCGATCAACGACGCCATCGTCGTGCTGACAGCGTTGCGATCGAGCGCGGGTGCACGCGAAGGCGACATCGACGAGACGCGCGAGGTCGTGATCGGAGCGACCCGCCACATTCTGGCGACGACGCTCACGACGATTGGTGGCTTTATCCCGCTGATCTACTTCGGCGGCCGCTTTTGGCCGCCGATGGCGACGGCCATCGCGGGTGGTGTCGGCGGATCGTCGATCCTGGCGTTGCTACTGGTTCCTTGCGCATTCATCTGGCTCGCCCGGAGAGAGGTGCGCGCGCGGGCTTCGGGAGCCTCG
>JANQHZ010000555.1 GCA_028282445.1 Candidatus Binatia bacterium
GCGGCGCCTACCGCGTTCTTGGTTTTTGTACTCGAAGGGTTTGGCTCCCTTTTTCATCCTGCGCCAGCTCTCCCGGCGTACATCATGACTCTGTGGTGAGAAAACCAAATGGATCTGAGCTTTAGCGAAGAAGAGGAATCGTTTCGTCTCGAGTTGCGTCGGTGGCTCGAGGCCAATCGGGACGACCGGGCATCGACCGAGTTCGAATCGCTCGACGAAGAAGTGCGCGTCCTCATTGATTGGCAGAAGAAGCTCCACAACGGCGACTGGGTCGGCGTGCATTGGCCGCGCGAGTACGGCGGTCGCGGCGCATCGACTGTCGAGAACTACATTCTGCAGGAAGAGATGGCGCGCGCGCAGGCGCCGGAGATCATCGGCCGCATCGGGATCAATCTGGTCGGGCCGACCCTAATCGCACACGGCAGCGAAGAACAGAAAGTCCGCCACCTCCCCAACATCCTCGGCGCCAACGAAATCTGGTGCCAGTTGTTTTCCGAGCCGAACGCCGGCTCCGACCTCTCGTCGCTGCGCTGTCGAGCCGAACGCGAGGGCGACGAGTTCGTGATCAACGGCCAAAAAACCTGGACCAGCTATGCCCAGTTCGCCGACTGGGGCATCTTGTTGGCACGCACGGATCCGCAAGCCAAGAAGTCGCGCGGGATCAGTTTTCTGATCGTCGACATGAAAGCGCCGGGGGTCACCATACGACCGCTCCGCCAAATGACCGGCAGCGACGAGTTCAACGAGGTCTTTCTCGAAGACGTGCGCGTACCGGCCGCAAACTTGGTCGGCGAGATCAATCGCGGTTGGCAGATCGCCCAAACGACTCTAAGTCATGAACGCGGAACCTCGCCGCGCCAACTGGTCATTCACCGCATTCTGCTCGACGCTTTGGTGCAACTGGCGCACGACACCCCACGCGGCGACGGCTGCGCGGCGGACGACCCGGTGATCCGCCAGCAAATTGCCCGTACCTTCGCCGAGGTGGAGATCTTCAAGCTTCACAACTGGCGCACGCTCACACAGGTACGTAGGCACGGAAAGCCGGGGCCCGAGAGCTCCCTGGTCAAGCTGTTCTGGAGCGAGATGAGTCAGCGCCTGCACGACACCGCGATGGAGATTCTAGGGCCGCGCGGGCTGCACTGGAACGGCGAGCCGCGCGCCGCCTGGAACGGCCGCTGGATGCGCTCCTACCAGTACTACCGCGCCGCGACGATTTTCGCCGGGACCTCCGAAGTCCAGCGCAACATCATCGCGCAACGCGTGTTGGGGGTGCCGCGGGCGTAGCCGCGGCAACCCCAACACGCGTTGCGGGGCCAAAGCCTCCTTCGCTCGCGCTCGGAGGCGTCCAAAGACGCGGCAGTGCCGCGTCGTCCAATGCAGAAGCGCGCTTCGCTCGCTTCTGCGTCGCAAGCGGCTTTGCCGCGCTTGATCACTCGCGCCGCTTGGACGCGTCGTCAGCGCGAGCCGTAAGATGCACGAGAGGTACGACTTTCCAGGCGCCCTTGGTTGACGTATTGGGTGGCTTCGCGATGACCACCCTTCACGCC
>JANQHZ010000590.1 GCA_028282445.1 Candidatus Binatia bacterium
GCGCGCAGCAGGCCGGTCTGGATGCGCACCTCATCGCCTTCGGGCGTCACCTCGGAGAGCACGATCTCGATCGCCGCGGCTTCACTCTCGCTGCGCAGCCACAGGTCGGCATGGCCCGACCCGACGATCACCGTGTCTTCGCCGAGCGGCGGCGTCAGGTAGGACAAGCCCTTGCCGGGAGCGGGGCGGGGCCAATCCAGGTCGAGGTCGAAGGTTGGCAAGATGAAGTCGAAGCCGCCCTCATTGGCGTAGCCGACCAAGCCGATTTCGGAATCGAAGGTGAAGCGGTCGGAACCCTCGTCCGCTGGAGTCATCTCGGCGAGAGTCCCGGCGGCGTCCAGAAAGAGACGCCACGCCTCTACCTCGGCGGGCGGAAACTCGTCGAAGTATGCGGAGAACCGTGGTACCGGCGCGCCAAGTAGGTTGTTGTCGTCGGTCATGCCGACCTCGAAGTCGACCGTAACTTTCGGGTCGGCCTCCCAACGAGCGAGGGCCTCGTCGTATTGGGAGTCGTCCAGGTCCGCGAAGCGATCTGGGTCGAGATCGATGGGGGCGCCGAAGCTGTTCTCCAGCTCGCTCGGCAAGACTGCCCGGACGACGTCGAGCAGGCGAGGCACGCGGCGCGCGACATAGAGATCGAGGAACTCGTACCAGCGACTCAGGACGTGCCCGCTGTAACCGTCCGGGTGATGCCCGTTGAACAGGACGAAGCTCTTTTTCCCGGGGCCGGAGAAGCTCTCGATCATCGTTGCGAAACGCGGACCGGTCTGCTCGTCCTGCCACGCGCCGCTGAGGAAAACAGGCCGCTCGATCGCCGACACCAGCTTGGAAAGGTCTCGGTCGTCGGCATCGTTCGGGCGCGTTTCGAGTGCTCGTACGAAGGCTTCGAACCCGACACTCTGCGCTCGCAGGCTCTGGTTCGCTTCGCAGACGGTGTCGCCGGCCTCGATACGGTCGCGGGTCCATCCCTGGCCGCCGGACGACTGACGCTCGCGCTCCGCGACCCATTGCTTGGTAAAGCCGGCGTTGTAGATCCCGCCCGGCCAGGCCGACTGCCAGGAGTCCTCGATGACCGAGAGCGGCGTGATGGCGGCCAGACTCGGGGGTTGGGTCGAGCTGGCGTACAACTGAGTGATTCCGGAGTAGCTCAACCCGACCATTCCCACGTGGTTGTGCAGGACCCACGGCTGGCGCGCGACGATCTCGATGAGGTCGTAGCCGTCGGCCTGTTCGGCCGGACTGAAGACGTCGAACACCCCGCCCGAACACCCGGTGCCGCGCAAGTTCACTCCAACCGTCGCGTACCCCAGGGCGCCTGCGATCAGCATGCCCGGCTGCGGGGATCGCGGATTCGCCGGGCTGTACCCCGAGAGCTCGATGACGGTCGGGTAGGGGCCGTCCCCATAGAACCGGGGGTCGGGAAGACGGACCATCGCGGACAGCAGAGTGCCGTCGCGCATCTCCAGATAGTTCACTCCCTCTTCGATACTGCGACCTTCGAGCACACCACCGGTGATCTGCCAGGGCACCCCCTGCAAACTCTGAGAGTCGTAGAGGGACTCTTCCGGAAGGTCGTCGCGGCTCAAGACGCGGAAGGGCTCGGATGTCTGGATCGGCTCGCTCGATTCATCGCGGATCACGTAGCCATCGCCTGCTTTGAGGGTGAAGCCGCGGCCGCTTGGCGGTTCCGCGCCGCTGCCGGTTTCGATCACTGTGTACTCTTCCGCGATTGGCGAGAATACGGCGTTGCCGGCCTCGTCCGCGATCAGGGTGATCAGACGGTCTCCGGAGGAGTCGCGCAGCGTCAGTGGCTGCTTCGCCTCGGCTCCGGTCACCGTGACCAGTCGCACTCCTGGTGTGACGACGAAGGAAGCGGGAGCCGTTTCCTCTGCCCCTGAATTGTCATCGCTCCCGCAGGCCGCCATCAACAGCAGCGCAACGGAGACGACAGCCCTACAACCTTGATTGTTCATTGAGATCCTCATGAGCCCCCCAAGAAACTCCGAATTTTCGCGGCGAAACGCCAATAAGTGGCGCAGTGAAGCATCACCTTGACTGGGAGTCCATCGAAACCAACTCCGATCAAACGCCGCCCGATGCAGGCAGTAGGCGGCAGTCCTACTTTATGCTGCGCGACGAAGATCGACTCACCGTGTTTCCGCGATACGCGGCCGAACGCCTCCAAGACACCTGCAGGGGCGGCAGTCGACGCGGGTGCAGCCGGGGCGGTCGCCGGTTACGGGTAAGGAGGCGTCGCCGCCGGAGTTGCGCAGGAAAGGGGAACTCTATGGGAAATCGACGCGTTGAGATGCTGCTTGCCGTCGTTATCTGCGTGTCGACCGGCTGGGTCGCCTCGGTGTGGGGCCACGGCACGACCGAGTCTCCGCCCAGCCGCGCGCTGGTTTGCTACCTCGAGGGCCCGGAGAATCCGACCTCCGCCGCTTGTCGGGCCGCCGTCGAATTGGGTGGGTCGCAGCCGATCTATGATTGGAACGAGGTGAACATCGGCGATGCGGCGGGTCGGCATCGCCAGTTGATTCCGGACGGAGAGCTGTGCAGCGCCGGTAATCCCAAGTACGCAGGACTGGATTTGGCGCGGGCCGATTGGCCCGCCACGATACTGCCGGCGACGGGCGGCGTCCACGAGATCGTGTATCGCGGAACGGCGCCGCATAGTACGGCCTATTTCGATTTCTACGTCACCGTCGACGGATACGATCCGACCCGACCGCTGCGGTGGGCGGACCTGGAAGTCGCTCCCTTCTGCCGAGATACCGACCCGGTTCTCTTCGATGGCAGGTACTACTTCGATTGCGAGCTTCCCGCAGGCAAGAGCGGGCGGCACGTCATCTACAGCATCTGGCAACGGGACGACAGTCCGGAAGCCTTCTATGCTTGCTCGGACGTGGTGTTCGGAGAAGTTTTGGCAACCCCGACGTTGCGTCCGACCGCGGTGCCCAGCGCGACGGCGATCCCCGATCCCCATACCCCTACCGCTACCGTCACACCGGGTGTTTCCGTTTGCGAAGATCGCGCATGGCAACCCGACGAGATTTATCTTGCCGAGAATCGCGTAGCGCATCGCGGTCGCGAGTGGCGAGCCAAGTGGTGGACACGCGGTGAGGAGCCCGGCACGACCGGGCGTTGGGGTGTTTGGCAAGACGTCGGACCCTTCTCGGGGTCGGGCGGAACGCCGACGGCGACCGCGGTTCCTCCGAGCGCCACGCCCACCGACAACGGTTGCGACGGACCGCAGTACGTCGCTGGTGAGGGGTATGTCGCAGGAGCGACGGTGACGAACGCCGGCCGTTCCTTCGTTTGTGTCGTGGCCGGATGGTGCTCGTCGCCAGCCGCATGGGCCTACGAGCCCGGCGTCGGGTTGTATTGGGAGACCGCTTGGACAGAGTCGGGGGGCTGTTCCGGCACCCCGACGGCTACGGCCGATATGCGGACTCCGGAGCCAAGCGCGACGCCACCGGTCGGCGATCCATGCACGATAGCCGGCTGGCGCGGCTCGGAAATCTACCTGGTTGGGGACACGGTCTCGCACGTAGGGCGCGAGTGGCGAGCGAAGTGGTGGACGCGCGGCGACGAGCCGGGAACCACCGGGCGCTGGGGAGTCTGGCAGGACCTCGGATCTTGTCGTTGAGCGGTTGCTAGCGCAGGGAGCGAAACGAGTTGCGGATCTCCTCGACGAAGGTTTCGGGTTGCTCGAAGGCGGCGAAGTGTCCACCGCGAGACAGCTCGTTCCAGTAGACGATGTTCCGGTAACGCTGCTCCACCCAGCGGCGCGAGCAGCGGATGATCTCTTTCGGGAAGATGCTGCAGCCGGTCGGGGTATCGACTTCGCCTTCGGGTGGTGTGTTGAAGCTCTCCCAGTAGAGGCGCGCCGAAGAAGCACCGGCGCGCGGCAACCAGTACATCATGACGTTGTCGAGCAGCTCGTCGCGCGACAGGACGTTCTCAGGGTGGCCGTCGCAGTCGGTCCATGCGTAGAATTTCTCGAGTACCCATGCCGCTTGACCGCTCGGAGAATCGGTCAGACCGTAGCCCAGAGTCTGCGGGCGAGTGCTCTGCTGTTTCGAGTACCCGGACTCCTGCTCCTGGTAGTGACCGAGCGCCGCGAGTGCGGATTGCTCATTGGACGTCAGGTCGGACATCGTGTTGGGATCCGGAATCGCCACCGGCATGTTGAGGTGGATCCCGGCGCAATGCTCGCGGTCGTGCGTCGCGACGGCGGTGGTGACCATCGACCCCCAGTCGCCGCCCTGAGCGAAGTAGCGGTCGTAACCGAGCCGGGCCATCAACTGACTCCAAACCCGGCCGATCTTGTCGACGCCCCAACCGGGGGCCGCGGGTTTGTCGGAGAACCCGTAACCCGGAAGTGTCGGTAGAACGAGGTGGAATGCGTCGGAAGCGGTGGCGCCGTGCGACGCGGGGTCGGTCAGCGCTTCGATGACCTTCTGGAACTCGACAATGGATCCGGGCCAGCCGTGGGTGACGATCAGGGGGGCGGCGGTCTCCACTTTCGATCGGATGTGAAAGAAATGAATCCCCAGTCCGTCGATGTCGGTCTTGAACGCGGGGTGGCGGTTGAGTCTCTCCTCGCGCTGTCGCCAGTCGTACCCGTCGGACCAGTAGGCGCATACATCCTTGAGGTACTCGAGCGGGATTCCTTGCGACCAGTCGTCGACCGTTTCACGTTCGGGCCATCGGGTCGCCCTCAGGCGGAGTTTTAGGTCTTCGAGTTCGCCGTCCTCGACGCGGATCGGAGCCGGTACGATGTCGTTGGGCATGGGGTCTTGTATCGAACGATTCGGCGCGGGGAAACAGTGCCGGCGGCCACCCGATCGAGGTATCCTAGGCTCCGACTACCGCCACTGCACGCGAAGGTCGGTGCGATGGGCGCGCTGAAAGCATCCGCTTGTTACACCTCGGCGGGTGCGCGGAGAGGGCGCTAAGTGCCGCATATCCGACGGCTGTCAAGGCGAATCTCCACATGGCCGCGAACTTAGCCTTTACAGACTTATTGTCTATCGTCCGATCGTCGATCCTGGGAACGGGCCAGGGCAGCTCGTTTGGTTTTACCCGCGGCGGTGGAATCGGCCCGCGGAGAGCTCACAAATTGCGGCGGTTGAGGGGGGGAGGCAGCATCCCGGTCGGGCGTAGGCTGGACTGCGGTCGCGCTTCGCGTAGTTCTGGTTCGCGATGTCCGCTTCGCTCTCGGTTTTCGCGCTCGCCGCCGGCGC
>JANQHZ010000616.1 GCA_028282445.1 Candidatus Binatia bacterium
TTCGACGACGGAATACGCCCGGCCTTCTCCCCATTTTCATACCGTGAAAGACAAGCGGAGCTCGTCGACCTGCTGCAGCCGATCCCGATGCGCGCCGGACAGGTCCTCCTCTTCCACCCGGGAGTCTTCCACGCTTCGCCACCAAACCTCGGGGGCGAACGCCGCATCGCGTGCACGGGGATGGCAGTTCCCCAGACAGCGCAGGTTCTATACTACCGTCGGCGCGACACGAGCCCGGAGATCGACGTCTATGCGGTCGAGCCTGGATTCTTCGTCCGCGCCCGCCCCGAGGATGGCACCGACCATCTCCTCAAGATCGCCGAAGTCAAAGCAACGCCGCGCGAGCTCGACGTCGGCGCACTGCGCGGGCTCGCCGCCGGAGCGACCGCGTGAGATCGACCGAATCGATGCAATGGCGCTGTGCGCGCACCGTGCCGGTCGAGCAGAAGCGCGTTCCGATCGGGTCCGGCGGCGAATGGATCGAGGTGCTCACCGGAGGGGATCCGGCAGGAGGTACGGTCGCCGCGGCGCACCCAATGACGTCGCTCGACGTCGAGCCGCTGTCGCTGCTGGCCTCGGTAACAGGTGGAAAGGTGTACGCACTGAATGGACGCGGTCTCGGCAACGCATCGCCGATCGCGCCCGCGCAGGCGAACCTCGAGCAGATGGTGAGCGACCTCGAACAAGCCCGGCGCGCGCTGGGGTCACCGCGCTGGCTGTGGTGGGGAATGTCGGCGGGCGGCTATATTGGACAGTTCTACGCGCACCGATACCCCGACGCTTTCGTCGGGCTGATTCTCGACAGCACGGCGGCTTGCTTTCGCGACGCCGTCCTCGATCCCGACAGTTGGTTGAGCCCGTCCCACCCGGACTCCCGCGCGGCGATCGAGAGCGCCGGCTTGCTCGCCCCGATCGACGACGAGCTCGTCGATGACAGGCGACTCGCGTGGATCGAGGTCGAAGGAGTGGGCCCCGTGCTGCGCCTCGTCGACGGCCCTGCTCTCCTGGTTTCGTTGCACGCACCACCGCCCGCGATGAAGCGAGGGATCGCGGCGCTGTGGAGCTTCGACTCGCGCGGCTGGTTGGCGAGCCTCGAGGTGCCGACACTCGTGATTGCCGGCCCAAACGACCCGGTCGTGCCGCTGGCTCACCAGCGCGCTCTGCACGCGGCGATCCCTGAGTCCGAGTACCTGGAGCTCGAAGGAGCCGGGCACACCCCGGTGAACGAGCGTCCGCAAGAGATCGCAGCCGCCATACGCCCCTTCATGGATCGCGTCTTCGGTCGATGAACTCCATGGGAAGAGGCGACGGGCACCTGTTGTCGAGTGAGTACCGCGCTGGATCCGGGACGCCTAGCGGCTGCCAATCCGAACGTTCGGCCAGGACTCCCCCTCTACGGACTCCGAGTAGAAGCTCATCATGATTCGCGTGTTCAGTTCCGCCAACGGCTTGTTGGTCGACAACCTACGTAACGTGCTTGAAGCCGAGGGAATCGATTGCCTAGTCAAGAACCGGGATTCGAGCCTGGCAGCGGGTGAGCTTCCGCAAATCGAAACCTGGCTCGAGCTCTGGGTAATCAACGACGCGGAAGTCGACGAAGCGCAGCAGTTGCTTCGAGACGCCGCGAGGCTTTCCGAGGTTGAGACGAGATGGAGATGCACCCATTGCGGAGAGCAATCCGACTCGCGGTTTTCGAGTTGCTGGAAATGCGGAACCGAAAAAGGAAAGAAAACTCCGCCTGCCGGGTTCTCCGCGGTGAGCTCAACGTTCTCACCCAGCCCGCGCCTCGGGCGTGCCGTCAGCTACTTCGCCGTTCTCGCGCTCGGTGCTGCGATCGCAATGCTGCTAGACGCAACCGGGCAGAACCGTGAATTGAGCCCCTCGAACGGCAGTGTCCACACTATGGATTACAACGAGGACGGAGAACAGGACGCCCGCTATGTCGCCCGAGCCGGCATCGTCACACGATTCGAAGCCGATAGGAATTTCGATGGTGAAATCGACCTGATCCAACGAGCTGACCAGGACGGCCGAATCATCAACGTTAGGAGCGACGACGACTTCGATGGACACTTCGAAGCCGAGTACCAGTACAAATATGACCAGCCGAACTACGCCGACTTTGATTACGACGGGGACGGGAGAGTTGATCGCGAGATCAGCTACAAGGCTGGAGTCGTGGTGGAGTCCATTTTCTTGGAGGGCGACTGCATTGTCACTCGCCAACGCTTTCGCGCCGGGAGACTCCGCTACGCCGATCAGGACCTAGATTGCGACGGAGAGTTCGAGTCGCGTACCCTTTACGACGATTATGAGAATCCCGTGAAGTAGTGACCTTCTCGGCGCGGCCCCATCCCGTCGAACTATAAGATCACGAGCCCGTTCGGATCCGATCCGGGCGCAGCTCGAGCAGGCGGAAGGCCTCCGGGAAAGCGCGCCAGGAATCCAGCTCGTTGGCGCGCTCGGGATCTTGCAGATTCCAGTAGCGCGGCGCCAGCTTCTCCGCGAGCTCGATTCCGCCCTTTTCGGAGATCTCAACCGGGCCGTCAAAAGCGATCCAGGCTTCGGACTCTCCGACTCGGTTCGTCACCAAGAGCGAAGCATTGGGATTCCTCTGCAAACGGAGGATCTTCTTGCTGTCGGCGGCGGCGAACATCCGCACTGCCTCTCCGTTCCACTCGAACCATACCGGAACACCCATAGGAGATTGGTCTCGCCTGGTTGTGATCAGGATGCCGAGCCGTGGCTCGGACAAGAACCGCTGTCGCTGGGCTTCCGTGCTGAGAACCTTCGCCATTTGCACTCTCTCCTCTTATGCGTCGACGAGCCGCACGACGCCCTGCGCGAGCTCGTCGACAAACCGTTTCATATCGGCTTTCCGGTCGCGGCCCTTTTCCAGCGGGATCTGGTAGACGGCCCCGTCGAGAAGCGACGTCGCGAGTCGGGCCTGGTGCAGCAGGTCGGCTCGGTCGGCGTCTGGGCGGAGATCTGCGAGTAGCGCGCACAACGCATCGTAGAACTCTTCGTAAATCTCGCGATGAAGCTTGCGAAACCGTGGATGGTGCAGCGCGAGTAGTGACGACACGACGTAAACCTTCCCACCCTCTCGCTGCCACTCGCGTACGAGTGCGCGAGCGAGGCGTTCGAGCCTGGCCGTGCCGCTCCCCCCAGCCGATTCGATCGCCCGGATCGTCGTGAGCGTGCGCGC
>JANQHZ010000621.1 GCA_028282445.1 Candidatus Binatia bacterium
CCCTCGAGGAAGAGGAGATGCCGCTCGTCATGTTGTGGCGCTCCGACGATGCAGCGAGCGCTGCCGAGCTGCAATGGCGCCTGGCGATGCCGCTTTCCACATTGGTGTTGGTGCTGATGGCATTGCCGCTCACACCCGAGCGACCCGACGCACGGGTGGCGTTGCGGATGTTCGGCGCCCTACTCGCCTACGTTGCCTATCGCCAGACCCTCGGAACGGCCAAACGCTGGATCCTCGACGGAACGCTCGAACCGATGCCCGGGTTGGTATGGATCCACGGACTGTTTCTGGCCCTGTCGATCGGCTTGTTGCTGTTCCAGAGCGCGCGACTACACGGCGGCTGGCGACATTTAGTCGCGCGTTGGACCGGGCGCCCGGTCGTCGCCGCGCACGGCGGCGTATGAACACACTCGACCGTTACATCGGGCGATCGCTGCTGGCCAACTTCGCGCTCGCCCTCGGCGGCTTCGTGGTGATCTTTTCGATCATCGGACTGATGGAGGAGTTGCGCAGCGTCGGCAAGGGCTCGTACACCCTGGGCGACGCGGGTTGGTTCGTCTTCCTGCGACTTCCCGCGGAAGCCTTCGAGCTGTTCCCGGGCGCCGCCCTCGTCGGCTGCGTCATGGGGCTGAGCGCGCTGGCATCACGCAGCGAGGTCATCGCCATGCAGGCTTGCGGCGTCTCTCCCGGCCGCATCGCCCTTGCAACCTTGCAATCGGCAACCCTCGCCGGCGCGGCGATGATGCTCTTCGCCGAAGTCGTTGCCGCTCCCCTGGCGCGCACTGCTCATATCGAACGCACCATCGCGATCTCCGGCGGACGGGCGTTATCCTCCACCACCGGCTTGTGGACACGCTCCGAATCGTCGGTCGTCAACGTCCGCAACCCTCTCGCCGACGGCACGCTCCGCGACGTATTTCTCTACGAGTTCGACGACCGCAATCGTCTGCTTCGCTACACCCGCGCACGCAGCGCCCAGCATACGGTTTCCGGATGGAGTCTCGACGACATCGAGGAAATGGCGATCGTCGAGGACGGCATCGACCAACGCAGCGCAGCGAGCGAGCCGTGGGAAGGCCTGCCGCAGCCGCAGGAAGTTCAATCGATGTTGTTGCCCGCCGAGGACATGTCGGTGGGCGATCTGCGGGCGACGATCGACAATCTCGAGCGCCAGAGACTGTTGACGCATCGATATCAACTCGCTTTTTGGAAGAGGGTGACGACGCCGGCGATCGCGCTCATCATGATGTCGATCGCGCTGCCGCTGGTGCTGGAATCCATCCCACGCAAGAGTCACGGGCGTGCAGTGGTTATCGCCGCTCTGGCCGGCGTAGCCTTCCAGATGCTCAATCAAACCTTCGGGACTCTTGCCCTCGTATACCGTTTCCCGCCATTGTTCGGCGCGACTGCGCCTGGGATCGCCGCGCTGGTACTGGGCATCTGGCGCTTTCGGCGCATCCGCTGAGCGGAGGATTCGATTGGATACAGGAAGCTCGAGCACTCCGACCGATAACGGCCTACCGTCCGGTTCGGCCGTTTCGGCGAGGGTGATCGGCGACGGGGAGGTTTCTCTCTGGGGGCTGACGCCCTTCGAGAGAATTCGCCGCCAGCTCGGCATGGCCGAGGTCGGCGATATCGGCAAGCTCGGCAGCGATCCGACACAGGGCGCGACCACGCTCCTGCTACGGGCCGACTGGGTGTACGAGCAGCGCACGATCGCCGACCTGCTCGCCCGTACGCCGGTGATCCTCAAGAGCGCTGAAACCCCTGTGGCCGCCCATGTTCCCACCGAGTTGGTGAGCGATACGACGGATTATCTCGCCGGGGTGCGCGCGAGCGCACCCGATGGCGTCGATCAGACGACCGTCGAGGCCCTGTCCCCCGCGTACAACCGTAAGCTGCTCAAGGCACAACCCCCCGATCTCCTGCCCCTGCTCGCGCGCAATCGGGCCGGACTTGAGCGATACCTCTTCGACGGATCGTACAAGGGAGTTACCGACATCGTAACCAAGTGGGCATGGCCAGCGCCGGCTCGCGCCACCGTCCGTGCCTGCACCCGGCTCGGTATTTCGCCGAACGCAGTCACGGTGTCGAGCGTGGTGCTGGTGGTGGCCGCCACATGGTTGTTTTGGCAGGGCCAATACGCAGCGGGCCTGGTCCTGGGTTGGCTGATGACCTTTTTCGACACCGTCGACGGCAAGCTGGCCCGTGTCACAGTGACGTCGTCGAATTTCGGTCACATTCTCGACAAGGGCACCGATCTCATCCATCCACCGATCTGGTATATCGCGTGGGGCTATGGGCTCCACACCTGGGGCGGGCCGGCCGGCGGCGAGCTTTGGGGCACCTACAACGTCATCCTCGGCGGATACGTCGCCGGACGCCTGCTCGAGGGCGCGTTCGAGCTGCTGGGCGGTTTCGTCATCTACACCTGGCGTCCGCTCGACGCCTGGGTCCGCCTGGTGATCGCGCGACGCAACCCGAATCTACTCATCCTGACGGCCGCCTTGGCGTTCGGCCGACCCGAAACCGGTCTGTACCTCGTCGCGGTCTGGACCGCCGTTTCGACGGTCTTCCTCGCCATCCGAGTGCTACAAGCGCTCTTCGAGAGGCTTTCACGCGGCCCGCTGGAGTCGTGGCTCGAGTCGGTCGAGGCAGGCGACGAACGGCTCAGCGCGCGCGTGTTCGCCCACCGAAAGCTACCGCTCGCCCTCCGATCGACATGACCGCTTCTCCCGCCATGAACCTCGCTCCCGTCGGTATCGAAGCGCGCGTTCGACCGAACATGGAAGTCGGCCGTCCGATTCGCGCCGCGGTCCTGTCGAATCCAAACGGGGGATTCAACCGACGCCGCGACCACATCGACGAGGTCCGCAGGGAAATGGCGAAGTTCGACGCCGAGCACGTCGAGGTTTCGGAGCCCGAGGACATCCACCGCGCCGTGCGCCGGCTCGACGCCGCCGGTGTCGAGTTGCTGATCGTCAATGGCGGGGACGGAACCCTGCAGATGGTGTTGACGGCTCTATTTGCCGAGACGCGCAGCGACCGCCCCCCGTTGTTGGCACTGGTACCCGGCGGCACGAGCAATACCATCAATGGCAATGCAGGGTGGAGCAAGGATCCGATCACCGGGATTCGGGACGCGCTGGCGGGGGCTCGCCAGGGCCGCATCGAAGGGCACATCCTGCAGAAGCCGGTGCTGCAGGTCGAATCTTCGCTGTGGGATCGACCGAAGTGCGCCATGCAATTCTCCGCCGGCGCAATCTACAACGCCATCCGTTTCGCCAAACGTCAGGTCGAAAACCGCGGCGGATACGGACCGGCCGGACCGGTACTGACGATGATCTGGTTCATCGTCACGATTCTCAGCGGTACTTCACGCGACATCTTCCCGCCGCTGCACCTGCGGGGATCGATCGACGGCAAGGCGGTGAAGAGCGATCCACTACTCGCGATTCTCGTTTCGACTCTCGACCACCTATTCTTGGGGATCCGCCCATTCTGGGGACGCGGCCCCGGACGCATTCAATACAGCGCTCTCGCGTACCGGCCGCGGCGATTCATCCTGTCCTTGAGCTCGATCCTCCGCGGTCGCCAGGGACGCTTCAACACCGAGCGCAACGGCTACACCAGCATCCACGCCTACTTGATCGATCTCGAGATCGACGGCGGCTTCATGCTGGACGGCGAGTTGTTCCACACGCCGGACAAAGTCCAGATCCGCCTTAGCGCAGCGACCTCGGCAAACTTTCTGCGCCCGGGTCCCGGATGACCCCCCGCCAGCAGCTCGAGGCAGTCGTAGCCGCAGAGTTCGACCGTGAGGTGTCGAGCGCGGCACGAGCCCTGACCGAGGCCGCCCGAAGGAAATGTCCGGGGACGCTCGCCGTGGTTTTCTATGGTTCGTGCCTCCGGCAGACCGAAGAAGTGGACGCCGTTCTCGACCTCTACGTGCTGGTCGACTCTTACGAAGAGACCTACCAGCGGCCGCTGCTGACCTGGCTCAACCGCATCTTGCCGCCCAACGTGTTCTTCCTCACCACCGAATCGGAAGGAAGAGTATTGCGCGCCAAGTACGCGGTCGTGACCCTCGACGCTTTCGCTGAGCTGATGAACGACACCACCCGGGAATCGTACTTCTGGGGCCGTTTTTCCCAGCCGTCGGTCGTGGTGTACGCGGCCTCGCCGGAGGTCGAACGAAAGCTCGCCGCGGCATTCGCAAGCGCGGTCGAGACCTTCGTGCGCAACGCAATCCCCCTGGTCGATCCGATCTTCTCGACTCGCGAGCTGTGGGCTACCGGACTCGCGCAAAGCTACGACAGCGAGTTGCGTGCGGAGGGCCCAGATCGATCGGCAGAGTTGTTTCTGAGCTTCGCCGACTACTACGAAAGCGTGACACCGCTGGCCTTCGCCGCCATTCCCTACCCGGTCGTCCGCTCGGGCGACGGCTGGCAGGTCGAAATCCCGGAAGAGGAGCGCTCGCGGCGTCTACGCGAATGGAGGCTGAGACGAATTCTCTCCAAGTGGTGGTCGCTTCTGCGTGTCCTGCGCAACGCCTACACGGTCGAGGGCGGCCCCGAGTACGTTATTTGGAAGATTCAGCGCCACTCAGACTTCCGCTTCGATGAGAGTTGGCGAGAAAAGCCGCTTCCGCTGCTCGCGCTGGCGCGCGAAGCTTGGCGGGCTTGGCGCGCGGGCGCTTTTCGCTGAAGAAGTGGCGTGAGGGGCGCGGCGGCCCTACAGCACTCGACCGAACACACGGTGGTTCTTGTACGGTTCCCCGCCCAGAGTCTCGAGATCTCTGCGCATCTGCACCGCCGTCTCGGCGACCTGGGTGAACTCGGCGTTCCGGTAGTTCGACTCTTTGATCGTCTTCTCCATCTCCGTGTAGAGGATGGCGTTCCCGCCCCTGCCTTGAAAAGCGGGCAAGATTCCCGCGCCGTTGACCGCGAGGGCGTCGGAGCGGCGCATCTCCAACAAGAGATCGAAGATTCCGACCGGCCAGAGCTTCCCTTTGCGGCGCTGCATCGCCGCCGAGATATCGGGGAAGGCGAACATGAACCCCACCACTTCCTCTTCGTGGGCGATGACTTTGACGAAGTGCGGCAGCACGACGAGCATGATGTCGTCGATGACGAACTTGAGCTCGCGTTCCGTCATCGGAACGAACTCCCAGTTTTCGACGAAGGCGTTGTTGTATGCGACCCCCACTCGGTCCGACCACTGCTTGAGTTGACGCTTGGTCTTGAAACGCACGATGCGCAACTTGCTGCGCTTCTCGACGCGAGCGGCGACACGGGGCACGCGTGGATCGAGGTTGAAGTCCGTCCCCGCCACCCGATGCGAGATGAAGTCGACCTCCTTTTCGAATCCGGCCTCGGCGACGAGGCGCAGGTAATACTCGGGATTGTAGTTCGCCATGTTCATCATCTGGCGATGCTCGAAGCCCTTTTGCAGCAGGCCGTACCCGTCGAAGGGGCTGAAGCCCTTTGGCCCCAGGATCCGCTCCATTTTTCTCTCGCGCGCCCACTCGAAGGCGCGATCGAAAAGCGCCGCCGCGACTTCGGAATCGTCCTCGCACTCGAAGAAGTAGAATTGGCCCGCTCGATCGTCGTGGGACTCGATGTAGTTGGTATTGTATAGCGCTGCGATCCGGCCGACGTCGCGCCCGTCGCGGGTCGCGATGAAGAAGTCGGCGGTGGAATGCTCGTAAAACGGGTGCTTGTCGCGGTTCATCGCCGTCCGCAAGTCGTCGCGAATCGGCGGGACCCATTGGGGGCAATCGGCGTAAATCGAAAACGGAAGCTCGATAAATCGACGGACGTGCTGCCGGTCGGCAGTGTTCAGTTTCTCGACTCGAATCATGACAGCTCTGCTGGAGTCTGCTCGCGGCACGAGCATCGCGAGCCAGAAAGCGATGACCGGACCGCCGGACACTCCGTCCGGGTCAGTGCGTATCGGGCCCCGTAAAGGTCTCACCCCATTTCCGCAAGACCGTCTTCCGTTTGGCGTAGAGCATCCACCGGACGCCCGGGTGCGATACGGAGACGCGACGGAACTGGTCGGCCCACCATTCCGGCGAGCGGATGGTGCAATGCGCGTTCTCGCCATTGGGTAGCGACTTTCGAGCGGGGTAACAGGCGGCAACGCCGTAGACGAAACGCTCGGCGTGGC
>JANQHZ010000625.1 GCA_028282445.1 Candidatus Binatia bacterium
GGGATTGGGCTCGACCGCGCCGAGGTAGCGCCACCGCCCATCGCCGTAACCGGTCTCTTCCAAGAGCTCTCGCTTGGCCGCCGCCAGCGAGTCTTCCCCCGCATCGACCATACCGCCGGGAGTTTCGAGGGTCGTGTATCCAACGCCGAACCGGTATTGACGGATCATGACCACCACCGGCGGCTCCGACTCCCGCGCCGACGGCTCGACCGCAACCACATTGACCCAATCGACCGACTCCAACACGAGACGTTCCATCTCTCGCTCGGTGTGCGGGTGACGAAGCCGGTCGAATCGAACCCCGAAGAGTGGGAGACGCTCGCCGGCCCGTGAGCTCAGCAGCTGCCAATCCAATCGTCGGTCAGGTCGGCTCATGCATCCGGCTTTCTCCCTGCCCGAAACAGGCATGTGAGAACAATTGAGGAGGAGCTACGCATCGTCGCTCTCCGCCGACACCTCTTGGGTCGGCCGAGAGCGCGCCTCCAAACAATCGACGCTGCCAGGTTCGAAAACCCGGCAAAGCAGCGGCCGCTGCTCGTAGATCGAGCACCAGTACCCACCCCCGGGGACGATGCTCAGCGCGCAACAATGCCCCCGCTCCATCCGCATATACACCTCTGGTGCGCTTTCGCCGTGGCGACGCGCCGCGGCCGTTCGCGGCGGAATGGCGGTCAGGCCCATCAGGCCGGCACGCCGGAAAGCTACCAAGTCCTCGGGATAGAGAAGCGCGTAGTCCGGTTTGTCGTGATAACAACACCGGCCGCAGGCGACACAGTCGTATTCGCTGCCGTTCGAAGTATCCAAGCGCCCATCGTAGCGCAAAACGCCGAGTCGTGGGAATCGATCGACGGCGACAGTCGCAGGCGACCGACCCGGCGGCGCCGCCGCCACGTGCACGCGACGAAGATGTGCGATATACCCCCGCCATGTCGCCCAAGGTCTCCCGAAGAATTCTGTGGATCGCGCTGCTGGCGACGGCCCCGCTGCCGATGTGGTTCATCGGCGGCGGTCGCCTGCCGCCACTGGCGCTGTTTCAGATCTCGACGTACATGGCGGCCGTATTCGCGGTCGAAGGCGGTCCCGGGACCTGGCTCGCCGTATGGGTCATCGGAGGCCAGGGTCTGCTCGGGGCAGCGGCACTCTACCTGGTCGCCCGCCTCACCGCCGCCGCCGCCGCACGGATCGGAGAAGGAAGGGTACTCGCTCCGTTGACCGGTGCTCTGGTGATCGGCCTGTTTGCGATGTCGCTATTCGAGGTGTACCACGCGGCGATCGTCGCTCGCGGCGAGCCCGTCAACATCTTCGGAGCATACTGAACGCCATGAGCACGATCGCATGGCGCCCGGCGCAGACGCTGTTGCTGCTCGTCACCCTCTCGCCGCCGGCATTCGCCGCAAACACCTCGGCCGCCCCCTTCGAACGTACCGAGCGACGCGAAGCCTGTGCCGACTACGACGAAATGCGCCGCCCTTTCTTCGGCGATCTACATGTCCACACCGCGCTCTCATTCGACGCCGCCACCCAAGACACGCGCAACCGACCGAGAGACGCCTACCGATTCGCCGTGGGAGAGCGGGTCGGCCTGCAGCCCTACGACGCACGTGGCAAGGCACTGCGCTCGGCGCAAATCGACCGCCCCCTGGACTTCGCTGCGGTCACCGACCACTCGGAGTTTCTCGGCGAAGTCCAGATTTGCCTGACCCCGGACATGGAAGGCTACGACTCGCTGGTCTGCACGGTCTACCGAAAATGGCCGCGCCTCGGATTCATCCTTTTCGGGGGTGACATCGCCGGAGTCGACTCGCCGCGTCGCTTTCAATTCTGTGGCCCCGACGCGAGGAGCTGTCTCGACGCGGCGCGCGGCCCCTGGCGGGAGATTCAAGCGGCGGCAGAAGCGGCCTACGACCGCAGCGCGGCGTGTCGATTCACCAGCTTCGTGGGGTACGAGTGGACCGGAGCGCCGGATACCCGCAACTTGCATCGCAACGTCATCTTTCGAAACGCGAACGTCCCGGAGCTTCCGGTCTCGTTCGTCGAAGCGCCCTACCCCAGCGAGCTCTGGGACAAGCTCGATGTCGCGTGCGGCGAGCGCGTTTCCGGATGCGAGTTCCTCGCCATTCCCCACAACCCGAATCTGAGCGGCGGACTCATGTTCCTCGATCACGAACGCAACCGCCCGCCCTTCGACAAACGGTACGCCGAGCGACGCGCCGCCAACGAGCCGATCTTGGAAATCACCCAGCACAAAGGCGAATCGGAATGCCAGACCGGGATCGGCACGACCGACGAGCTGTGTGGCTTCGAGAAACTCCCGTACGACCGCTTCGGCGGGCAGTTCGACCCGCGCCAGGTGCGGCAACCGACGCGTACCAACTTCGTTCGCTCCGGCCTCAGCGACGGACTGGCGCTCGAGGAGAGGCTGGGCGTCAACCCGTTCCGCTTCGGACTCATCGGCAGTACCGATACCCACCTCGGAATCCCGGGCGCAGTCGCCGAGGACCGCCATCAGGGCCATGGTGGCGCCGGAATCGTGCGGCCGGACGGCAAGACAATCGGACTTCCCGACAATATCGAGTTCAACCCGGGAGGCCTCGCTGTCGTCTGGGCGGAGGAGAATTCGCGCGATGCACTATTCGCGGCAATGCGCCGGCGCGAGACCTACGCCACGAGCGGCCCACGCATGACGGTGCGATTCTTCGGAGGTTGGGGCTTCGACGAGGATCTTTGCGACGGGCCGCTCGTCCGTCAGGGGTATGCCGACGGCGTTCCGATGGGCGGGATCCTCCCCCGGAGCAGCACGAGCCTGGCGCCGCGGTTCGCAACCCTGGCACTGCAGGATGCGGCAGGCGCCCCGCTCGAACGCATCCAGATCGTCAAGGGATGGCAAGACGGTGACGAGATCCGAGAGAAGGTATACGACATCGCCGGAAGTCCCGGCATCGGCTCGGTCGACACATCGACGTGCAAAATTTCCGGCGCCGGCGCCGCTGCGCTCTGCTCGACCTGGACCGACCCGGACTTCGACCCAAACTCGCGCGCCTACTATTACGCGCGCGTGATCGAGGTTCCGACCTGCCGTTAGACTGCCTACATCTGCAACGCACAGGGCGTCCGCTGCGACGATCCGTCGACGATCCCGCCGAACGGCGAAGGGTGCTGCGACCCAGCCTACCCGAAACAGATCCAAGAAAGGGCTTGGACCTCTCCGATCTGGTACGACCCCTGAGACTTCGGGTGGTAGGCCGATCAGGGCCCAACTTGCGGGGCCCGATCCTCGTTCCTCCGTCCGCGTGGCGCGGCCGGAAGCGACAGCCGGAAGATGGCGCCGGCCTGCGAAGGCACTGCATCCAGCTTGCCGCCGTTCGATTCGGCCAGATCGCGGCTGATCGAAAGGCCGAGGCCCAAGCCTCCGGGCTTGGTCGTGTAGAATTGGTCGAAGAGCTTGCCCATGTCTTCGTCCGAGAATCCGGGGCCGGTGTCGGAGATCTCGACGTCGACGTGCGGGTGATTGTGGCGCACCGAGATCGTCACTTCACGCGCTTCGAAATCGTTCGAAGCGATGCTTTCGATCGCGTTCTGTAGAAGGTTGATCACAACCTGCTCGATCTCGGTCGGCTCGACCTG
>JANQHZ010000694.1 GCA_028282445.1 Candidatus Binatia bacterium
AATTGGCCCAAGTGGCGACGATGCGGCGATAGTCCGAGCAACTGAGGGTAAGCGAGCGACCGGCGGGAATCGACCTCAGGCGCGGACGACACGCCCATCGTGGGGGCCGATATGCCGGGTCGCATTGCGGGTATCGACGACCAAACGAGATTCGCGGACGACCAGCTCGTAGTCGACGTCGCTGTGGTCGGTGACGATCACCACGGCGTCCACGGCAGCGAGCGACTGCGCCGTCAAAGGGCTCGACTGGAGCCCGAAATCGTAGCGGCGGGAGCGGCGCAGCACCGGAACGAAGGGATCGTGGTAGCTCAACACGGCGCCCCGCTCCTGCAATAAATCCATCACTTTGAAGGCCGGTGATTCGCGGTCGTCGTCGATGTCGCGCTTGTAGGCAACTCCCAAAATCATCACCTCGGCGCCGTCGAGCGCGGTGCCGCGCGCAGCCAGGGCCTCCTGCAGGCGCTCGACCACATACGCCGGCATGGCGTGATTGACCTCTCCGGCCAGCTCGATGAATCGCGTCTCCATCTCGTACTGGCGGGCTCTCCAGCTGAGGTAGAAAGGATCGATCGGGATGCAGTGACCGCCCAGGCCCGGCCCCGGGTAGAAGGGGGTGAAGCCGAACGGCTTCGACGAGGCCGCAGCGACGACCTCCCAGATGTCGATGTCCATCTTTTGGAACAGCACCTTGAGCTCGTTCACCAGGGCGATGTTCACGCTGCGGTAGATGTTCTCCAGCAGCTTGGCTGCCTCGGCGACCTTGGCGTCCGATACCGGAATCACGGTGTCGATCACCGCCGAGTAGAGGGCGGCCGCGACCTTACCGCATTCGGCGCTGATCCCACCTACCAGCTTCGGGATGGTGCGCGTCGAGAAGTCGCGGTTGTTGGGATCCTCGCGCTCGGGCGAGAACGCGACGTGAAAGTCTTGCCCGGCCACCAGCCCCGATCGCTCGAGGGTCGGTGCCACGACTTCTTCGGTGGTGCCCGGGTACGTCGTGCTCTCCAGGACCACGAGCTGGCCGGGCCGGATGTGCTCGGAAACTGTCTCGGCGGTGCTGCGAACGAACGAAAGGTCGGGGTCGCGGTCCTCGGTGAGCGGCGTCGGCACACAGATCAGGATCGCATCGCAGGTCGCTAGCAGGGAATAATCTGCGGTCGGGTGAATCTTCCCAGGCACACCGGGAGAGGAGTCGATCAGGGTGCGCAAGCGATCCGAGTCGACATGGCGGATGTACGACTGCCCGGCCAACAACGACTCGATCTTGGCTGGGTCGGTATCGAACCCGATCGCCGCGAAGCCGGCCTCGGCGATCACCTCGGCAAGCGGCAGTCCGACGTAGCCGAGGCCGATGACTCCCACCGTCCCCTGGCGCCGCTCGAACTTCTCGATCAACTCTTCGGCGTGTGACACCGAGGCAGGATAGCCCGGCGTTCGAATTTTCACCACAGCGACGGCGCTGCCCGGCGAAAAATCTTTGCCGTCGTAGGAGCCAAGCCGGCGCCGGGCGCATGTCGCTGCGCCCATCCCCCGCAACGCAAACGGGGGATCTCGCTACGCGAGATCCCCCGTCACGGCCGTCTAGCGACGACCAGAACTCAGCCGTCCGCTAACTGCTGCGGCGGCGGCTCCACAACAGAATGGCCGGGACCACCAACAGCAGAAGGCTGTTGCCGGTGCTGGATGGCGATACCGGTCCGACCGCACAACCGTCGTCGTCACCCGATGTCGGCGGAACCGTCGGGATCTCAGTCGGAGTATGGGTCGGGGTAAACGGCATCGTCGCCGTCGGCGTCGAAGTCGGAGTCGGCGGCGGCACCACCTCGATCGAGGCGCCGCCGCAGCCCACCGAGAGGCCGTCGACCTGAGCGTCGGTGCAGGTGATGTCGAGCGTGCCGGAGGCCTCCGCACCGATCGCGATGTCGCACGAATATACCGTGCCGGTCGGCACGCTACCCTCGCCGTCGCCCAAGCTCGCCGTCGCTACGCTACCCGGCGTACCGTCGATCGTTCCGGGAATCTCGGCCGCAACCGAGCAGGCTTCGATCGAGAGACCCGCATCGGCGGTCAGCGTGTTGCTCAGCGAGTCGGCCACCGCGCTCATGGTTTCGTGGCTCAACACCACTTCGAT
>JANQHZ010000700.1 GCA_028282445.1 Candidatus Binatia bacterium
CAAGCCGCGGCACAACGAGCTGCCGACGATCGTCACGTGCGGCAGACTCGAGCCCTACAAAGGACACCACATCCTGTTGCGTGCTTGCGCGCTTCTCAAACGTCCGGTGCGGTGCGTCGTTGTTGGAGATGGGCCGCAGCGCGCCAGACTCGAGCAGCTCGCTGCAAAACTAGGTATCGCAGAGCGGGTCGAGTTTGTCGGGGCGGTTCGCCAAGCCGCGCTGGCGGATGTCCTCAGTAGAGCGGACCTGTTCGTACTCGCGAGTGTGTTGTTGCACTTCAACGGCAAGCGCGATGTGATTCCGAACGTGTTGGCGGAAGCGATGGCGATGGGGGTTCCGGTCGTGTCTACCGACATTACCAGCATTGCAGAGCTGGTTGTGGACGGGACCAGTGGATGCCTTGTCGCCGCCAATGACGCCGATGCTTTGGCTGCGGCGATCGACGAGCTACTGGACGACGACGTCCGACGCGACCGCATGGCTGAAGCCGGTCGCGCCCGCGTCGAGGAGATGTTCGATCGCGACGCCAACCTCGACCAGCTCGCGGACCTATTTCTAGAGCCACAGATGGCTCGATCCCGTTGAATCGGTGTGAAGCGATGACACTGGCTCGGTATGTTCAGCGGCAGTCGGCGACCTCTTCGCCTTGGGTAACCAGGGCTAGCGAAGCCCACCGCCAGCTGAGGCGATGAAGGCGGTAGAGGACACGCTCGGGCTCCTTGCGACCCGTTTGGCCCGGTTCTTGGTCGGGATTGTCGGCGGCATCGTCTTGGCGCGCTGGCTCGGTCCGCACGACCGCGGCGCCTTGGCACTAGTTCTCCTGCTGCCTTCCACCGTCGTGACGCTGGTGAAGTTCGGCACCGCGCAGGCCAACGTTTACACGATCAATCGGGGCAAAGGGTCGCTCGACGCGGTCGCTTCGAACGCGCTTTGCCTGGCTATTTTCTGGGGCCTTGTTTCGTCGTCGGTGGTTTGGCTCTGGCGTGACCATCTCACCGGTACCCTGTTGTCCGGCGTCCCCGATTGGGCGCTGGTCTTCGCCCTCATTCGTGTTCCGATCCTTCTGCTCGATAATTACCTATTCAGTATTCTGCAGGCGACCGGTAACTTCGCGACCTACAACTCCCGCCGGGTGGTCGCCGAGCTGCTTTGGCTGGCGCTGATCACCATCGGCCTCGTCGTCCTGGATCTGGGCCTTGCTGGCGCGTTGGTGATCTATGGGGTCGCCTGGGTACTACACGTCGTGTGGTTATTCGTCGCGATGAGTCGAGAGATTCGGTTTCGGCCGACGATCGACTGGCCGTTGCTGCGAGAGACCTATTCGTTCGGGGTTCGGTCCTACCTGCAGATCCTCACTCAGCACATGCTGCTGCGTAACAGTTCCTACATGGTGTCGTACTTCTTGGGCCCGGCGAACGTCGCCTTCTATACGATTGCAGTGCGTCTTTCCGAGCTGATCCTCGTGCTGCCGCAGGCGATGGGTGTGGTGCTTTATCCCAAGCTTGCGTCGCTCGAGAAAGGAGAGGTTCACCGCCTGACGGCAGAGACGTGCCGGCGTTCCCTCCTGATCACGCTGCCTGCGGCAGGAGCATTGGCGTGGCTCGGGCCTCAACTGATCGTGCTTTGGTATGGAGACGCGTTCCAGCCTGCCGTCGCGCCTCTGCGTTGGGCTGCGTTGGGAGTCGTATTGATGTCGATCTACGTCATCCTCAGCCGCGACTTCACGAGTCGCGCCGAGCAGAGAATCAACACGCTGTCGGGGCTGGTCGCTCTGGCCGTGAACGTGCTGCTCAACCTTCTTCTAATTCCCAAGTGGGGCATCGTCGGGGCGGCAGTAGCAATCGCGTTCGCGTACGCTTTCGCCTGCGCTCTCTTGCTAGGCGCCTTCCTCTACGAGTCGCGCCTGCCGCTCCGTGAAGTGTTGGTTCCAACCGGAGACGACGCCAGGTTCTTTTCGAGCGTCAGTGCCCAGTTGTGGCACAGACTGATTGCGAGCCTATGGCGGCGCTGAGCCCCGTTAACCCGACGGAATAGGGGGTAGGTACACTCTACGAGTGGCAGTGCCCCGGTAACCGCGAGGAATCTCGCGGAAAAAGGTGCCGGTCCTTCTTTCCGCTTTCGAATCAGGCAAGTCGGCGGCGCCAGACCGCCTGGGCGCCAACGGCCAGTAGCAAGGCAATCGCGATCAGAAGCGCCCGTTCCGAAACGGCGGGAGCTTCGGCAGCAGGAATGGCCGCGCACGTACCGACGCTGCCAGGCAGATTGCAGGCTTCGGCCGAACCTTCACAAGCAGTGTCGCAACACACGTCATCGACGCAGTTGCCCGAGATGCAGTCCGTCGGATCCAAGCAGGCTCCGCCGTCCGGGATCATCGTCTCTGTGGCAGTCGCAGTCGCCGTAGCGGTAGCGGTAGGAGTCGCGGTTGCCGTCGGTGTGGCGGTTGCTGTTGCGGTCGCGGTCGGCGTGTGCGGCACGCAGCCGAAGTCGGGCCCGATAAACCCTGACGTCATGGCAGTTGAGTTGCCGAAGGGCTGACACTCGGCGTCGCCAACAAAGCTCGAGTTGACGAACTCCCCGGCTTGCAGGCACAGGCTCTCCGAAACGTTCCCCAGGCAACCCATCGGTTCTTCGACGAGGGCGCAACATCCGAACGATGTCACATCTGGTACCTCGCACGTCGAGTTGGTCGCACAACCCGCGCCTGCCGTGAAGTTGCCGCCCTCACAAGCCCCCGATGGGGCGACGAAACAACCGTCGCTATCCACGCAGCAACCAAACCCTAGGGGAACGTTTCCACCCGTTGCCGGGAGCAAGCTCCACAGACTCGCCGCGACGGTCAACGTCGCAATCACGCTCAGCCCTGTCCTGCCGCGCTCGTTCATGAATGTTCCTCCGCAAGCGAGAGCACCCTTCCACCGTCACGGCCTCTCAGTCAAGCAAAAAGCTGAGTCGCCAACTGGCGCTCGTGTCGTGAGAGCGAACCCGCGCCTTCTTCGTCTGGGTCGGCTGCGGCCGGAAGTATGAATCCAAACGTGCTTCCCGCGCCCGGGGTACTCTCTACCGTTACTTCTCCGCTGAGCTTCTCGACAACTCGCTTGACGATGGACAGGCCAAGGCCGTTACCCTCCGCTTTGCCGGGGTGGAGGCGGCTGAATTCGCGGAACAGTTTCTGTACCTGCTCGGCGTTCAGACCCGAGCCGTTATCGCGCACCCAGAAGTGTACGCGGCCGTCGGGGAGCGGCTGTGATCCGAGCTCCACGATCGGCGGGGTGCCGCCGTATTTGATTGCGTTGCTGAGGTAGTTCGCCCAGACCTCCTCGACCCAGGGCGCGTGACCGGATGCCGCCGGCCATCGATCGGGGGACGCTACGGTTGCGCCGGATCTACGGATCTCCTCCTGCAGGCGCAGCTGCACGTCGTTGACGATCTTCGAAGTGTCCAGGGCGCGCGTCGAGATGTCTTGGACGTTACGGACGCTTGCGAGTAAGAGAAGCTCGTTGACGATCTGGGTCGACTTCGCGCAGCCTTGGGTGGCCTGTGCGAGGAAATGATGTCCCTCCTCGCTGATGGAGCTTTCGGTGTCCGCTCCGAGTAGATCGATGTAACCGGAAACAACTCCAATCGGGTTCTTCAGGTCGTGAGCGACCGCATGTGCGTACGCGTCGAGATCTCGGGTGAGTCGCACACGCTCGCTGATGTCGCGCAACACGATGCACTGACCGACCCGACTGCCTGTCTGATCGTGAATCGGCGAGGCGTTGACGTCGAAGGTCCGAGTCGACTCGTTCTCGTTTGCCGCCAGCTCCAGCTCGGCTTGCGCGGCTTCCTCTCTCTCGAGAAGGTTCTGCAACTGCGGGAGCAGTGAGCTGAGCACTTCTCCTTCCAGTCGGTCGGTTGGGATTGGGAACATCTCCTGAAAGGCCGCATTTCGGTACACGATGTGGCCGTTGGCGTCGGAGACCGCGACGCCGTCCTTCATCTCCTCGATCAGCTTACTGAATGCGACGGGCATGATCTCGACGAGTCGAAAGCGGAACAGCGCCCAGCCCCAGATCAGCGCCGTCACGCAGAAACCGAGGACAGTCAGGTCGCCAGGCGGGCGCAACGCGCCCAAGACCCTCAGGACGTTGAGCGCCGTCGGTATCACCAAGCCGGCGACGATCAGAAGTCCCTGGAATCGATGCCGATCGAACCACTGCGATAGCCGGACGATGAGTACGAACAGGCTGATCACGGTCAACCCGTAACTGTAACTTGCCTGCACCCAAAACCACGGTCCTAGCGTGAATCGCTCTTCCAAAAAGAAGCGGCCGGTTGATCGAACATCGTGGGTCAGAACGAGGTCGGGGTCGACCAGCACGAGCGTGATCGTGAGCGCCGGCATCACCAGTAGGGGCGCGAGCCTTCGTGGGGTCAACCACCGCTGCAAGCCGGCGTAGTCGCAGATGAAGGCGAAGATTCCCACCGGGGCGAGAGCGACGGCAATCACCTTGCGGTCGAGCCACGCGGCCGCTTGCTCGATCGTTGGTGCGATCGTCGAAAGCACAATCATCCCCGACCAAAGGGTCGCGATCAGGGTCATCGCGAAGAATGACAGCGCCGCGCGTGTGTCGCGGTGGCGCAGTGCGTGGACTGCGAGAGCGAGCCCTACCGCTGTCGACGCGTAAGTCGTCGCGACGTAGACGATGTCCCAAGATGTGGATGATTGCACGTGCACAGCCCCGTGACTCGCGGCAACCAGGTGACCGCAAGTCGCGACCAAAACTGCGGATAGATTACCCAAGATCGCATGCGGGGCGACAAGAGAATGGCCAGCGGCGAGACTTATGACCTCGTTGGCTAGCGTCGGTGGGACTTTGCTGGAGCATCCGCTGTGTGACCTTACCGAACGAAGCACCTCTGCAGTCGCCTGGAGGGTGGCCTAGGGTAGGAGGATGGGGCAATCATTTGGGGAACCCCGATATTCGACGGGTGTGAGCGGGGCGTTGACTTGCCGCGGTGGCTGAGTCCTGATGCCACCGGAGCAATGGAGAGACCCATTGGGAGGCGCCGTTTTTCTGGACAGCCGGTATGACGATTCATTCAACGAGTGAGGAGGGCGAGGGCGCTGGCCGGCTCGCTGCCGATGCGATCGCCGAGCCGTCGCTGCACTTCGTGCGGCTGAACGATTGCGAGCTTGCCTATTACGAGCGTTACCCGGAGCTCGAGGCGCTTGGTCCGACTCTGTTGTTTGTACACGCGACGGGTTTTCACGCACGGGTCTGGGATCAAGTGATCGCGCGTCTCCCACGTGTTCACAGCATTGCCCTGGATCAACGCGGACACGGTCGTAGCGAAAAGAAGCGCCTCTTACATTGGCGGGTTGTGGGCCAGGACCAAGCCGCACTCGTCGAGGCGCTCGCTCTCGAGAACATCGTCGGCGTCGGTCACTCAATGGGAGGTCACGCGATGATCGATGCAGCCGCCGCGTGCGGTGATCGATTCCGGCGACTACTACTGGTCGACCCGGTCGTGTTTCCCCCTGATCACTACCTCGACGGAGACGTTCCGGCGCGCTTCTCAGAAGGCCCGATGCATCCGGCCGCCAAGCGCCGCAACCATTTCGATTCGGTGGAGGCGATGATCGATCGGCTGAAGGGCCGCAGCTCGTTCCCGCGCTTCGACCCTCGGAGTTTCCGCGACTATTGTATGCACGGACTCCGGCCTGCCGAACACGGCAACGGCTTCGAACTGGCCTGCCCGCCCGAGATCGAGGCGAGTGTGTACATGTCCACCCGCACCAACGGCGCAATCTACGAAAGCGCTCGTTCGCTCGAGATCCCGGTCCTGGTGCTGCGCGCGCAGGAACCCAGGGATGAGCTGGTTGGGCCGATGGCGTTCTCGACGTCGCCGACCTGGCCGGGCCTGGCTGCTGAGTTCCCGAACGGACGCGAGATCCACTTCCCTGACAAGACCCACTTTCTGCCGATGGAGATCCCGGACGAGGTCGCGGCTCTGATCCGCAAGGAGCTCGAAGCAGCCGGGTGAGTGCGTGAAGTAGGGCGAGGCTCGGCGCCGTTAAGCCGTCGTCCGTGTCTCGTAGCGCGGCGGCAGATTTTCGAGGCCACCGACACGGTTGGCTATTGAGTGAGTGGGCTCGCCGGTTAGATCGACCGATTCGAGCCGCGGTAGGAGCCGGTTACCGTTGTTGTCATTTGAGGCTCCTCCCCGAGCTCGATGGGTCGCTACTGGAATCGGTGATCAGTCCGCGGAGCAAAACGCGGGCGTGCTCGAAGAGGGTCTCCTCGAGGTCGATGCGCATCGGCGCGAACTCCTCACCTTCCAATACCTCGACGACCGCCGGTGCTGGGTTCGCGTTCGGCCAAGTACCGATCGTGAGAAGACCGAAGAAGCGAAGGAAAGCGTACGCCTGCTCGACGGACAGCTCTGGGATTGCCGACCGTACGGCATTCGCCGAACCGAACAGCAAGGGATGAAAGGTGCGTTTGAACTCGGCTACCGCCTCGACGCTGATGTTGTGCTCGAGCACCGACGAGAGCGAGCTGACCAACATGCAGAAGCGAGGGTGACCGGCTGTGAGCTGAGCGTACGTTCGCGCGACCGCGTCGACGTCGCTCACTGCGCTGAGACCGGCGAGCCGGTCGACGACTTCCCGCGTCCAATCGCGCGCCTCTTCGATCGCGACTGCGAGCAAGATGGCTTCGCGACTTTCGAAGTAGCGGTAACAGTTGGCCTTGGAGAGACCCGCCCGCCGCGCGATGGCGGAGAGCGTCGCTCCATCGACTCCTTGTTCGTCGATGAGCGCCTCCGCCGCATCGAGGATCGCCCGCCGCCGCTCTGCTTTGTGCTCGGGGCGCCGGGCGCGTTGCCAGCCGGTCGGCGAGGAGTCCGATCCCTCGTGAGCCTGTGCTTGCGAGCGTCTCATGGTTCTACCTTGTCACGAGTCTTGACAAGAAACCACCGGTCGCTTAATAGGTGACCATCGGTCGCTTATGGTGAACGCAAAATTGGTTGCCCGCTTGGGGCAAGTCTCGGGGAGAGTCAATTGAAGATCCTGATAACCGGAGCAACAGCTGGAATCGGTCTCAGCTGCGTGGAGTCCTTTTGCGCCGAGGGTCACTCGGTGATCGGCATCGCGAGAAGCGCGTCGAATCTAGGCGAGTTGGAAGGGCGGCTTCCCACGTTCAGGGGCATTCCATGTGACATTGCGGACGAAGGCTCTGTCGCAGGGATGGTCCCGACGTTGCGTGACGCTACGGGCGAGGGCGGGCTCGACGTTCTGATCAACAACGCCGGTTACGGAGCGGCCGGCCCGGTCGAGATGGTCTCACTGCAGGACTGGAAGGCGCAGTACGGGGTGAATGTATTCGGAACGATTGCGGTCACCCAGGTCGCGCTTCCGTTGCTGCGCATTGCGACGCGTCCGCGCATCGTCAACGTATCGTCGGTCGCCGGAACGGTTTACGCCCCGTTCTTCGCTCCGTACTATTCGACCAAACACGCCCTCGAGTGCATCTCGGATGCCTTGCGTCTCGAGTTACAGGAGCAGGGGGTTGAGGTCTGCATCGTCCAGCCGGGCGCCGTGCGAACCGGCTTCGCGAATCACGAAGACGCGATGCTCGAACAGTTTGCGGGGGAATCGAGGCTCTACCGTGAGCGCCTCCGGAAGATCATCGAGTGGCACAAGGGAATCGTCGGTCAGGGGATCACTGCCGACGAAGTCGTCGATACGATTCGACAGGCGGTGCAGGCGGAGCGGCCCAAGCATCGCTACATCGTCCCTCGTTTCCCCTCTCTCGCCTTCATGGCGATGGCGAGGTTCCTGCCCTCCAGAATGACGGACT
>JANQHZ010000723.1 GCA_028282445.1 Candidatus Binatia bacterium
GTTGCAACTGGAATGAGTACTTTTCTGACTGAAGTTAATCAATCACAGGTTCTTCATCTAATCGCAAATGCAAGTGCTTGAAAGAGGCTTAGCCTTGGAGCTTAAACCTTGAAAGCAACTCAGCCAAAAGAGAACATGATAACAGTGATGTGCCAGCAGACGTGAGACTGCCTCACTACATTCTTAGAATGAATAATAAAGTTAACAAGAACAATATCTCACAGCCTATCTAAGCCTGCTGACTGCGCAGCGGTAATCTGTCTATTCATAGTGGCTGTAGCCGTCGGAGTTCCCGCAGTCGTCGTGTTGGTAGCGGTTGCCGTCGGAGTTCCCGCAGTCGTCGTGCTGGTAGCGGTCGCCGTCGGAGTTGCCGCGGTGGCGGTGTTGGTAGCGGTCGATGTCGGAGTTGCCGCGGTGGCGGTGTTGGTTGCCGTTGCCGTCGGCGTCCCGGCTGTGCTGGTAGCGGTGGCGGTCGGCGTGGCGGGGGTATTGGTGGCGGTCGCGGTCGGCGTGCTCGGAATAGCCGTACTGGTGGGCGTAGCCGATGGCGGGATCGCGGTGGCGCTCGGGGTCGGACTCGGGGTTGCGGTCGAGGTGACCGACGCGGTGGCGGTCGCCGTCGGGGTCGGGGTGGCCTCCGGGCCGAGGACGACTGCCCAGGCTAGGTCCGTCGCACTCTCCAGCGTGATGCTACCGTCGCCGGTGGCGGATGCGACGTCGACGCGGGTGAGACTGCCGAATCCGGAGACGATCGCTGTCGCGCCGTCCGCGGTGAGGTCGAGCCCGGTCGGTGAAGTCGCGGTTCCCACCGATCCGACGACCATCAGGGTGCTGAGGTCGACGACGCTCACGGTCGAGGAGATCAGGTTGGTCACGACCGCGGTCGCTCCATCCGGGGTGACGACGACCCGACGTGGGCCGGTGCCGACCATGACGTCGGTGCCGAAGGTCTTGGTCGCTACGTCGACGACCGACAGCTCGCCGTCGGTCTTGACCACGTAGGCCTCATCGCCGAGCGGCGAAAAGGCCAGGCCGGCGAGCTCGGAGGTGGACTCGATATCGTCGAGTACGGCAAAGGTCGTCGGGTCGATGATGACGATCGAGGCCGGTGCTGTTGTGGTCACCCAGATCGCGTCGCCGCTCGGAGAGGCGGCGATTTGGCGCGGTGTCGCCTCGATATCGATCGGGGTGACATCCATATCGCCGTCGTCGGTGTCGACCAGGGTGCCGGTCGCCGTGTCGATGACCGAGACCGAGCCGTCACTGCTGTTCGCTACGAATACGAGGCTCCCGTCGGGCAGAATATCCAGTCCACCCAACTGAAAGCCGGTGCTGATGGTGGTTACCGAGTTGTCGGAGGTGTCGACGACGTTCACGTCGCCGGTGATTGGCTGCACGATGTAGAGGCTGGCGCCGTCGGGAGAGATCACCGCATCCGCCGGACTTGGCGCCACCGTGACCCGGTCGAGGATCATGTCGTCGGCCTCGTCGATTACGCTGAATACGCCCTTGTTGTTGATCGTGGCGTAGATCAGCGGGTCGGCGCCTGCTGGCGTGGCTGCGCTCGCCAACAAGGCGATCAGCGGCGCCACGACAGCGCTCCGATAGAGGCGAGAGACAGAAGGGGACGAGTCGATCGACCTGCATTTCTCGAACATCGAGAGCTCCGATTGCAAGGGTGGAGAGTCGGCCTGACGCGGCCCGACCTGGGGTGGCACCTCACAAGATCGCCACCGGGCGTTTTTACAAGACAAGGCGTCGCATAGTCAATCAAAAATCCCCGCCCTGACTGGGGGTTAAGCTGCGTATGAGCATTTGCGTTCGAAGTGCCATGTTTGCTGCGAGCAGACTTGCCATCTTGCGTCGTTAGATCGATTCGTGTCTGTTGCCGCCTCGATGGGCCCGGTACCGCTTCATACGAGAGCGATAACGCTCCGATTGCGCTGGAACCGCCCCGGCGAAGTGGTCTGCGAGGGGCGTCTGATGGACATCCGCAAGCGCTCGATCGTGCCGCTCGGCGCCAGCTTGCGCGGCCCGGGCGTTGTGCACGACATGACCACGGCGATTCGCATCGACAGCGATCGTTTGGTGATTGTAGGGGTCGAGCCGGCGATGAGCTCGTTTCCGTACGTCGCTTCCGAGTATACCGAGGGCGAGTCGTGTCCGGGACGCATGGCGGACGTACAGTCGGTGGTGGGCACCGCACTGGGCGATTCCTACGCCGCCGATATTCGGTCGCTCGTCGGCGGCCGGCTCGGTTGCTTCCACATCTTCATGCTTCTGCGGGTCGCCGGTCCGGCCGTGATCGGCGCGCTGCGGGACGACTATGTGCGCGAGCGCTTGGCGTCGAATCGCGAACCGAACCAAGGCGAAGTCTTGTGGGCTCGCTCGGTGACCGTCGACGCTTTCAAGGGCGACGGCCTGGCGGTGCAGTTGCACGGTACTCTGACCGACACCTACCAGCGTGGCGGTCCTCCGGAGCGCGGAGCCGGTCCGGAGGAGCTCGAACGCGGCTTCGAGGTGATGGCGGACGTCTCGTCGGGGTTCCCTGAGATGACGGTGGTCGAGGCATCGGGCCGGCGCAGACCTCTACTTCCGGGCTACGGTCAGACGGGCGCCTGGGAACCACTCGACGAGCTCGAAGAGCTGCGCGAGCTCAGTGTTCGCAAGGGGTTTACCGCCAACGTTCAGCGTACGCTCGATGACCCGGAGGGCCTGCGGCCCGAATCTCAGCTGATCTACATGATGGCTCCGGTGCTGATGCAGAGCCTGCCCGGGTTCCTCGAGGAGATGGAGATTCCGTCGGGCGGTCGCGGCGGTTCGGCGCCGAGCGCCGCCCTCGACTCCTGCCACATGTGGCGCGCCGACGGTCCGCTCGACCGTACCGCTCGCGGAGTGGGGCGAAGCGAATTGGGCACAGATTAGGAAGGTACGATGGCAGTAGACAAAGACACGTTCCGCTCGATCATGGGATCCTTCGCCGCCGGCGTAACGGTGGTGACGACGGTCGACGGCCAGGGAAATCCCTTTGGCTTGACCGTGACCGCGTTCTCCTCGGTTTCGATGGCGCCGCCACTGGCGCTGGTTTGCATCGACAAGGACACGACGTCCCATCCCCATTTTGCGTCGTCCGAGCTGTTTGCGATCAACTTCTTGTCGGCTGGGCAGGAGGACGTCTCGAACCGATTCGCCAGCTCGACCGCCGACAAATTCGGCGAGACGAAATGGCGGGCCGGAGAGCTCGGCGCGCCGATTCTGGAAGGCACGCTCGGCTTCGCCGAGTGCCGCGTGGTGCACGCCTACGACGGCGGCGACCATACGATCTTCGTGGGGCAGATCGAGCGCGCCGAAACGTCCCCCGGTGAGCCGTTGATGTACTACCGGGGCGCTTACCGTCGGCTATCGCAAGCGAGCTGACCCCGGGACTCGACCGAGCCCGTTAGTGGGGCAGGTCTTCCATCCATTTGTAGGTGGGATGGGACGTCCAGCCCTGCGCCTTGCGTGGGTTGGTCACCACTTCCAGGTCGGCGAGGACCTGGGTCTTGCAGGCCAGGCGGTACTGAGGCCCCTCCCAGCCCACTTTGGCGAGCTCGTCCTCGTGCGGTGCCGAGGCGGCTCTCACATCGTCGATCTTGACCCGGCAGGTGCCGCACATGGCGCGTCCTCGGCAGTTGATCAGGTTTGCCGGGAACGAATACAGATCGATCTCGTTGTCGAGAGCGAGCTGCCGCAGGTTGGTCCCGACGGGACATTCGACGGTCTGATTCTGTTTGACGAAGTGCACGGTCGGCATGGGACCCTCCTGGCTCGCGAACCGGAATGTTTAGCAATTCTCGAAACCGTAGAAAAGCTGCCCGGGCTGGATCCTGCGGGGGAGGGCCGTGGCGCCGGGCATCGCGGGATTGACCCACCGGGGCGGTCGCGGTATCGCCCGCTGCGTGAAGGTTCCCAAGGTAAGCGCAATCGTGCTCGCGGCCGGCCGAAGCAAACGCTTCGCTTCCAACCGCTCGAAGCTTCTCCATCCCTTTGCCGGCAAGCCGCTGATCGAGTGGCCGTTGGATGCCTTGCGCTCGATCGGCGCCGATCCGATCGTGACGGTCGTATCGCCCGAATCGGGAGAGCTTCGCCGGGCTTGCGGCGATGACATCGAGTTCGCGGTGCAGCGCGAGCCGCGCGGCACCGGCCACGCCGTGCTGGCGGCGCGATCGCGCCTCGCCGGGCACAAGGGCCCGGTGCTGGTCATGGCCGGTGACCTGCCGCTGCTGCAAGCGCAGAGCTTTCGCCGCCTGATCAAGGCGCATCGCGAGGCTGACGACGGCATCGCCCTACTGACTGCCAAAGTGGACGATCCGCATGGTTGGGGACGTATCGTGCGCCGCGGTCGACGCGTCGATTCGATCGTGGAGGAGCGCGACTGCAGCGAGGAACAGCGCGCGATCGACGAGGTCAACGTCGGGGTCTACTGTGTCTCCGGCGCCCTGTTGTTCGATCTGCTGCGCAAGGTCAAACCGAACAACGCCCAAGGGGAGATCTACCTGACCGACATCGTCGAGCTCGCTCTGCTGCGCGGCCGCACGGTCAAGGGAATTTCGGTCGACTCCATGCAGGTCGGTCAGATCAACAGCCGCCGAGAGCTGGCGCAACTCGAGTCGGTATATCGGTCCTACATCGCGGAGCGCTGGATGGCCGCCGGCGTCACCCTGCAGGATCCGGCAACGACCTACATCGGTCCGGACGTGCGGATCGGTCGAGACACCACGATCGGCCCCAACGTGCACCTGCGCGGCGCCACCAAGATCGGCGCGGGTTGCCAAATCGACGGTTCGTCGTTCATCACCGACTCGCGCGTCGGCGATGGGGTCCACCTGCGCTTCGGCGTGGTCATGACGGAGGCACGCGTCGGCCGCGATTGCCTGATCGGTCCGTTCGCCCATCTGCGTCCGGAGACGGTGTTGGGGGCGAACGTCCACATCGGCGACTTCGTCGAGACGAAAAAATCGACTCTCGCCGATGGCACCAAGGCCAATCACCTGGCGTATATCGGCGATGCCGAGATCGGTCGCGACACCAATGTCGGAGCGGGCACCATCACCTGCAACTACGATGGCTTTCGCAAGCATCGCACGGTGATCGGAAATCGAGTCCAGATCGGTAGCGACACCCAGCTGGTCGCACCCATCCGCCTCGGCGATGACGTCTACGTGGCGTCGGGCTCGACCGTGCGCGAAGACGTCCCGCCAGGACGGCTCGTCTACAATCCGCGATCGCAGTCGCAGCGCGACGGGTGGGTCGAGCGCCGTCGGGTCGCCGAAAAGAAGAAGGCGAAGGCTTCCGCCAAACGCAAGCGCTGATCGTTCGACGTAGTCGCTTGCTTCCGGAAGTCACACGACGCCGTCCTATGGGAGGGGCTGTCGAGTTTCTCGTCATGGAGTTGGCGATCGAGGCGTAGGCTGAGGCGAAGGCGAGGCTGAGGGTGGTGGTCGCGCGGAGCGCGACGGCTATTGCCGTGCCCGATGCATCCCTACCATCCTCAGCCTTCGCCTCGC